>JAKAUD010000130.1 GCA_021827885.1 Thermoplasmata archaeon
TCGTATCCATACGAGATTACTTCCATAGCAATGGAGCCCGAGGTAGTGTCAAAATGAGCAAAGTCGTATTTATAATGACCAAAATTGCTCGATTGGCTTCCGTTGTTGTAGCTTACTTCAAGTTGTTGGCCAGTAAGACCATAGACTGTTGTTTTATTTATGACGGCCACTCTGTAAATTTGAGGAGCTGAGTGGTCATGGTTAGAGGTCAAAAACAGTGTAGATGCCATTCCAGCAACCACAACTAGAACGACAACGATGACAATGATCATCAAGGTGCGTTTGCGTTTATCGGATTTAGGGGATGAAAGTGAACCAACAGGGGATGATGCACTACCGGGATGGCTCATGTCTGTAATATAAGCCAAAAGCATAAAAGTGTTTGTTGAAAGGGTCTGATTATTCTTTCCTTAAAAGAAAATTTAAGGTCACGCCTTCCGATAGTGTCATGGGTCCGCTTATTTCAGACATTCTTTGAGTTAATCAGTGTAAGGATTACCTTGTCCTTGAGCTTAGGCGTGAGGGATTTGAGTAGCTTTCCTTTTGAGACGAAATCCGTCTTGCCAGTCAGCTGTTCTGACAATTCATTCATTTCCTTTACCTCTGAACCGCACCGCCTGGCTTTGGGAGGCCAATAGAGGTGCGACAGCAGGATAGCTATAAACACAATAAAGCTTTCGTCAATGGTCAAATATACTGCACACTGCGAGTCACCATTGCTAATTCTGGGCTTATTCGAAGGTTTGCGAGGTCCTATAGGAACTGTAGCAGTTCCCATGCTCAGATCCTTCCAAGAGAGCCGAGGCCGAAACCTGAATCCTCCTTGCCCTTGAATTAACCAGAGGATACGTTTGCGTATTTATTGACCTTTCATTGTCCGAGGATCTGGAAAATGAGCATCATACCTAAGTTAGCGCCTAGTTTGAAACCTAGCTCTATATTTTGTTGTTTACGAGCCCTTTACTTTTCCATAACTGGCAAACCAGATACTTCGAATGCTATTCTTGTCTCCTTTGGGGTCTTTGATGCAAACTCACTCCATCCAAAATCTGCTCTTTGAAAATTGAACTGGTCCAATGTGTCACCGGCAGGAGAAAGATAGCACGCCTCACTCTTATCTTCCCCCGCATCAGTTCGTACAAAAGTGCTGTTCATGTTTTTTCTGTTCCTTTCGGTCCTATATATTTATATACTCCTTCGCTGCTCCAGAGTCTGACTAAGAGCAGCGAGAAAGGGCTGACTGCCTAGGAATTTCACTACCTAGTCAGACCGGTGGGAACTGACAAACTATATAAAGTAATTAATATATTATCAATATGAATGGCTATGAACAGGCCTCCTCCAGACTTGGGTAATGGTTTAAAGGAAGTTACTATCCAGAACAGTTCTTACGGAGATCTCAATGAAATAAAGGTATACCTAGATAACACCTTGTTTGAAGAAATGAGTAATTCAAAACGGAAAGGTGGCAGTGAGCTAAACCTCTTCAAATCAGGACGTGCTACAAGAGGGTTTAAGCATCTACTTAGTTATCTTCGAGAAAAGGACAGCCACAGAGTAATAATATTCTCAAAAGAATCGACTTCAAAGACAGAAAGTTCTTGGTTGATCAATTTTGATATCTATCAAAAGTATGCTTCTTCTAACTTTTATTCAAGATACAGAGAAATTGGACTTAACGCAGCTTATTCATTTCTAAGCCAGAATTTTCCTGAAGATTTTCCAAAAGGATCTACGATCACGGGTAAACAGCTTAGATCTATTAGCAACAACCCCAAACCAATTTTAGTGGAACTTGAGAAGAGGAAAACTAGCAAGAATGCAATACTGGAAAGTTCTTTAAACATTCTTAACTCTCTCAAGCAGGAACGGAAAAATCTCCGTAGCCAAATAAATGAACTGAAACGATTTAAAAGTACTTCAAATTACCTATTAATCAAAGAGGGAATTAACCAACTTGAAGACCGTTTGAATAGAGGTAGCGTCTATCCGGAGACGAAAGGTCCGAACTCTTGGCAAAGTTGGATTTATAATAATAACTGGATCTTCGGTCCAAACTATCTTAAGCCTATCGAGAAGGCAAAGATTGGACTTGACAACATTCCTGATTTTGTTTTCCCTACTATTGATGGATTCGTTGACATTCTTGAAATTAAGCTTCCTCAGAAGGAGGTTATTAGGGAAGACAAGTCACATAAAAACTCTTTCTTCTGGTCCCAAGACGCTTCAGAAGCAATAGGACAAGTTGTAACATACCTGTCTGAAATTGAAAGAAATAGACCCCAAGTTACTGAGCGCATATTAAGAGAAAATAATATTGAGCTTGATATTATCAAACCAAGAGCTTTATTGTTGATTTCAAGTGAAAATGGGTGGGGTGAGTCAAAAAAGGAAGCCTTTAGAAAGCTAAGTTTTTCCCTTCACGGTATTGAGATACTGACCTATTCAGACTTAAAAAGAAGAGCTAATGGTATTCTAAAAATGTACTACGAAGACTAGAGAAAAGTGGAAGTGTAGTGTAATTTGTCTCGCATCTCTAGACAATCTGAGAAATTGATTTAGTAATGGTTTGTCTCGTGCCCATAGAATGAAAGACGAAAGAAAGGTCTTCAGTCCGTAAGAAAAACTGAGAGTAGTGCTGGAGGGACTTAGCGGAACCATTCAGATCTCAGAGCTCTACAGGAAGCATGGAATATCTGCGGTAATACTTCTGAATATGTATTGCTTTGGAATACCTGTTATGATTGAATCAACAAGCTGTGGTGCTTAGGAGGGTTACACCTCGCTGAAATATGAGGACGGATTCCAGTCAGATGAGGTACTTCATGTCAAGCCACACTTCCAAGGTAATGAGAAGAAATTAGGAAGCTCACAATATCCATTAGTGGACGTCATAAATGCTTTTAATAGTCTAGTTCATATCTAAATATGTCGGATGATCTGAGCAATCTCGAAAAAGACAAAAAACTATTGAGGTGGAAAGATTGTTATTGGACGAACAGCAATTAAACGAAAAGGAAAACTCGTGTATTGGACAGGATGATTGCATATCAGGTGAAAGATTCTTCAAATGGTTCTCGGGTTACGAGTATCGTGAAATCAGCTGTCTTAATGAATGTCCGATGTCGGATCTTGACCTTTTAGGGAGGTACGAAAGCGATAGGACAATATACATTTGCGAAAAGGAAATAGCAGATTCCACAAAGAAAGCACGAACCCAACTGGATGTGCTTAACAGGGACAAGGTGTCTGCTCTCGCATCCCTCAGGCAATTGGTTCGCTTACACGAGCACATACACGCGATAATAGACTAGGTTGCGTTTTACACCGAATGTGCTTTTTCGGGAAATGCTCCTGCTCCTGACAAATACGTAGAGGAGGCACTTGACGAATACATTGTCTTTCTTGCCATCGAAGGGGATTACAAGGCACTACGAGGGGCATCATATGAACATATCGGTATGATGAGGGATATGTTCTACTGGCTGAATGAAAAAAGGTCAATATATAGCCACTACGTTGATATAAAAATAAAAGTGGAAACACTACTTAAGGGAACTACCTGGGAGATATGGTCGAAGAGCTTTGGGAAGCTTAAAATCATTGTCCCCACTATGATCTATCTGTTTAAATCGCGAGGAATAACTAGTATGGAGAGTTATCTGGGCGTACTTGATAGGCATTTGATAGAGGAACTAGATAGATGTCAAGGGTCCATCCTGAAAAGACTTTACGAAAAGGAAAGAGATAAAGACGTACGAGACCTTATCAAGCGATACTCTACTTGACTAGTAATCGCTGCTAAACTCCCTAGTCGCAGGTCGAAAAAGATTTATGTTATAACTCGTTAAAGAAATATAGTTGCTTACCTTCGGAGCATACTAGCCTTATCTCAACAATATGATAGAGAAAACGAAGGGAAAAAAAAGCGGAAATGATCGGACTGACGCCTGCGTAATTGTAACTCCCCTAATTAAATATGTGGCAGGGCCATTATTAGGGCCCGCGATCCTTAAAGGTGCTGGAGAGCTAAATGGTTATAGGGTTAGCGTGCTGGATTTGAATTTGGAATATATTAGACTTTCCGATCACCTCAAATCATGGCGTCAATTTGAACCCTTTTTTTACGGAGACCATTCAAAACCTGAATGGTTGAATAGGGTCGAAGACATATTCTGGAGAGAAATCTATGAGTCCTTCAACGGTTCCGTAACGCTCACGAGCCTCAAGAAAGGGTGGTACGACCATGATGTC
>JAKAUD010000104.1 GCA_021827885.1 Thermoplasmata archaeon
ATCTCCCATAACGAAGCATTTCCACATCATGGTTGGCTTCAAAGGCGAGTATATCAGAATTTCCAGCTTCCCTGAGAAGATCGCCGGAAACCTCTCCTAAATCCGACACAACAGAAATGCGGGATTCTCCATGTTGAATCACGTATCCAACAGGATCAGCGGCATCATGAGAGACAGAAATTGCCTTTACCAGGAAATTTCCAATTGCCACTGAATCACGAATGGAGTAGCCGTCCCTGTACCTCAGTGCGTCTAAAGTCGCCTCCCTGGAGTATAAATCGAACTTATGGTATTTTTTTACCATGCTTATGCCCCTGGAATGGTCGCTGTGCTCGTGGCTAACGAACAGTGAATATTCCCTGTGGTTGATGCCGAGTTTCTCCAGCCTTTCCCTGAACCTCTTCATGGTTATTCCAAAATCAAAAACCAGAAGGGTTTCATCGTCCCATACGAGGCTGCAGTTGCCTTTGCTGCCGCTTGAAACCATGTTGAAGTTTACGGGGGGCATTATTCTGGATAGGACTTTGCCATAATTATTACTTATTCTCTTCCCTTGGACCAGAATTGCCTGAATGCCACCTCAGACGTTTGTGTAAAATGCCTTCGTTCTGGGCGGCCTGGTCCCGCTCCTGGGGTTCTGGTTCTTATTTTCATAAGCCTTTATGTAATCTGGGTCCCCGAATATATCCTCCAGAAGGTCATCATGGGCGTCCACAGTCAGGAGATAGTTTCCTTTCATATTTTTGAGAATATTCCCCAGATCTTCATAATCAGTTTCACGGAAATTGCTTCCGTACCAGTTTCTCTCGCTGTAGGGAGGGTCCATGTAGAAGAATGTGCCGTTCGAGTCGTACCTGTTTATGAGGGCCCTGAAATCAAGGTTCTCTATTGTCCATTCTGAAACTTTCCCGCTTATCTTCGGCATCATGGAGATTGTCTTTTTGAGGTAACCCCTGGCTGCTTTTTCCTTTGTACCATACGTATCACCCATTCCACCGAAGCTCATTGTGAACCTTAGAAGGGTCTGCGAAGCAGCTCTCACGTCGGGTACTTTTGCGTGCTTTCCAGCAGGGATGGAGGGTTTCCTTGTTGCCACCGACCTTGGTATTTTATCTTCTGAAGTGCTCTTTCGACCTCTCCTGAACTCATATGAATCCAGTGCTTCGTAAAGAAGGTCAACAAGGAGGGCCGAATCATACTGTATAGCCCTAAAGAGGTTTACCAGCTCTGGATCAAGGTCGTTATATATCACAGTGCCAAACTTCATGTTAAGGGAAACCGAGCCGGAACCGCCGAAAACATCCACAAAAGATCTCTTCCCAGACCTTTTGAAAACATTATCTATATCAGGGATAATTGGGGTTTTGGCCCCGGGATACTTCATCAGCCTCAAGTAATTCATTTGTGCAGTCATTGCAGTTGCAGATTCCTCTGGTGAGGTTATGGTGAAAACACATATTTCCTTTGCCTAAGGACCCGGGTAAAACTGAAATGATGGTTGACTGCCTGATGCAATCCCGTTAGATTGCAGCATAGCCAGTTTGCCCTATAAATGCCTTGAAAAGGATGTGATGGGGACCGGCAGTCCATTACAGAAATTATTGTATCTTGCTTACAATGCTTTCAAGCATCTCATCCACTTTTCTGGCAAGATCCTGCAGGCCAGCATAGGAGGAAAAAAGATCCACAGCACTCTGTGCCGCAACGTGCGTTACTCCGGCGTCTTCGTAAACATATATTCTCAAAGGCGGGACTATTCCGGCTCTGATGTCCTTTTGGAAGACTTCCTTTGCAAGCTTGGGATGAAACACCTCCAAAATCTTGTTTCCCCCTATTTCGGCTCCAATTTTTTTCAGGTTTTCCTGCGCATTGATTATTGCAACAATCTTCAACCCGGAAGATTCAACTGCCGCCGTGAGGAGGTCTACCGTACTTTCAAAATCCAGGCGTGAGACTGTTTCATTCCCGTTCAATTATATCTTCTTGACATAATCTGTTACTTGCCTATAGCATTAACGAAGCGACAAGGTGAAACGCACCCCCTGTTTGCTGCAAAGGTCAATGAAACAGTCGGGATTTGATTAAAGTCCTAATGGAATACGATGAAAATAAAAACTCACACCTTTAGAAGCTGACTTGCTTACCGGGAGAAAAAGTAATATTATGTTTAAACATAAACATAACCATGTTCAAGACTATAACTATCAGGAAAGCCGTTTATGACGAACTTCTTATCGTGAAGAAGGAGGGCGAGAGCTTTAGCGAATTGCTGGAAAGGTTAGCGAAGTCGGAGGATAGAAAACAGCTTCTTTTATCTATTAGAGGCAGTGTAACCTTCACCGACAAGAAGAACATGATGAAGGAGATTGAGAAATCCCGCTGGGAGAAGAGAGAATGATTCTGCTTGATACGGATATACTGATAGAGATAGTGGATAGACAATCCGATAAAGGCGATGGGTACATGAACAGGATTTTAGAGAGCGGAGAAGGCTACTGCACGTCATCTATTAATTTTCATGAACTAATGTATGTGATTAACAAGTATTCAAAGAATGGAGAAACGATCCATAAGATACCAGTAATAGCCTACACCAAGGAAGATGGGGACCTGTCCTCACACCTGGAGCTTTTGGCTGAACAAAATGGCAAATCCGTTCCCAGAATGGACGCGATGATCGCCTCCGTAGCAATCAACAACGGTTATAATTTTTACACTCTTGATAACCATTTCAGAAACTTTAAAGAATCCGGTCTCAAACTCTTCGAGTAGCCATCGAATGGACAAGCTTGGATTCACTCATTGTTTTAAGCGAATACTAATGAATGAAATGAACGCTACCTTTCATAGACATTGCTCCTTTGTCCAACTTTTAAGATCAATATTCTAACCATTTCATGTTGAATGTCAAGAATCACCCTATAATCACCAACCCTGAGTCTAAAATATGGATAACGCACAAGTTTCTCTACATACCTTTCTGGGTTTTGATACAACTGTCCAACTTTTTCGTATATCCTCTTGGCAATTGACCTTTCGAGACGATCCATCTGCTTGGATGCTTTAATGGACCACACTATTTTATATTCCATTAGAGGCCAAGATCCTTCTTCAGTTGTTCATGGGTTACAAATTTGCCAGATTCGATTTCTCTTCTAGCCTCTTCTATCTCCTTTATGGTCTCCTCGTTTAGTTCGCTAAGATCCTCGATCATCCGTTCGATTACTTCCTCATAAGTCTCTCTAGGATGCAGTTTCATGGATTGTAATGTCCTCTTGGTCTCATCCTTTACCTGTATCGTTGAAATTGTCATAGTTGTCCATAGTGTTCGATAGCATAAAGTCTTGTCCTATAGAAATTATGAGGTGAATCACTTCCAAAGGAACAATGGAGCTTATTCAACGATTTGAGACCTGTTTGAATTCTAGTGCATCCTTGGGAAAGCAGTTAGACATAATCCGGTATTGAAGGTCGGTTTCAGGCTTTTGTCGCTTTCAATTGGCAAGAACTCATTAATGATATTCATGGTCACCCACTTTGACCATGCCTGTTATTTCCTCGTTGTTTGGTTTTTTCCTGATTTCAAAATATCCAGGCATGGATTCAATGAGTTTCTTGTTTCTGTAGAGTCCAGAAGTTCCCCCGGTGGATATCATCAGCCTGTTCCAGCAGTTTATGATGTTAACTGCCATGATCAGTCCAACGTAATGGTGTTCGTTGAATTCCTTTCTCACCCGATTGTAAAGGTCTTCTGTCACTCCTCTCTTTGAGACTTCGGTGAGTGCTTCAGTGAATTCAAGAGCTACCCTTTCTCGAGGAGAAAAGAATGGAGACTCTCTCCATACAGGAACGCAATTTACCTTTTGTATTGAATCCCCCTCTGCTATCGCATCTTGAGTGTGCATATCGACACAGTATGCACAACCGTTGATCTGTGATGCCCTCAGGTACATTAGATTTAGAAGAGATATTTCCAGACCTGAATTCTTTACGAATTCTGTCATTTGGTATATTCCCTTATCAGACTCCGGCTCGACCTCCTCCTAATTCATCCACATGATATCACGAGGTTCCTTTCAAGTCAAAATTCTTTGGTGAGCTGAACTGGCTTGGGTCGAAGATTGTCCTGATGAAGTCGATCTTTCCCCCTGAAGCGTGGTACCATGAAGACATGTAGACTTTCTTTCCTTGAGTTGCCAGATCATAGAGGAGGCA
>JAKAUD010000058.1 GCA_021827885.1 Thermoplasmata archaeon
GTGTGCAACTTACCGGCGTAAGACGACGCCAACGTCATGGGAGATGACTATCATGGATTTTACTTCCTTGGTGTTTTTAAGATTCTTCAGTTCTTTTATAATCTTGGCCTGTGTGATGACATCCAGGCCAGTAGTGGGCTCATCTGCAATTATGATTTTCGGGTTAAGGGCTAGGGCCATTGCAATTATTCCTCTCTGTTTCATTCCGCCGCTCAATTCATGCGGATATGAATCAAGGAATTTCAGGTTAAAGCCAGCGGTAATGCAGCATGACTCCATTCTGTTTGTTTCCAGCAGGCGCCTTTTCTTCTGAACCGACATGGTTCGGAGTTCATCCCTCAATTTTTTTAGGAGATCCTGGTAAGTCTGCTCTTCAAGCGTTGAAAGATCGCGTTCATCGCCTTCCCTTGAATTCTGAACGGCAAATTCATGCGCTCTTGCCCTCAAAACCCTCTCGTTGATGAAATCACTTTCACCGTACTGAGATATCTGATCGAATGTATTGTGAACCTGGAATACCTCGTGTATCTGATTCCTTATAGTATGCACCGGGTTGAAAGCATTCATTGCACCCTGGAAGATCATTGAAATCTCCTTCCACCTGATGGCCGCTAGACGGGATTGGATCATCTTCATTGATTTCTTATATGCCTTCCTGTTCATTGCCTGCTCGTAGATACTTGTAACTTCCTGGCCCATATACTGGATGCTGCCTGACATCACTGAGTTATTTGCAAGAAGGCCGAGGATAGAACTTGCTATTGTTGACTTTCCAGATCCGCTTTCACCAATCAGTCCAAGAATCTCTCCTTCGCTAAGCGTGAAACTCACATTATCTATTGCAGTAAGTGTGCCCTCATTCGTTTTAAATTTCACAGTGAGATTATTAACTTCAAGTAATTTATTTCCAGAAAAATTTTCCACCATTAGATCATCTTCTCCTCAATCTCGGGTTCACAACCTCATCCATGCCCCTTGATATGAATATAATAGCAACGACGAAAAGGGTAAGCGCTATTGCGGGCGGGAATATCCACTGTGGAGATGCTGCAACTGCAAAATAGTCGTTGTAAACCTCATTTAGCATTCCGCCCCAAGTTGCCACAGAAAGCGGGGCCAACCCTAGGAATTCCAATCCTGAAACCGCGCCAATACCGCCTGCAATTGAAAGAGCCAGAAGATATAGTAATAGAGGTCCTATATTAGGTAAAATGTGCCCCCTCATTATATGGAAAGTCTTTGAGCCAAATAGCTTTGAAGCCTCTACAAAAGACCTGGCAGATATACTCCTGACAATACCTATAAGGCTGAAAGCGGCAAATGGCCATCCTGTCAGGCTTACTATTAATATCAGATCCTCGAAATCTGCGTTCTTCGGAAACAAGGATGCCAGCGCTATCAATAAAGCCAGTCCAGGGATAAGGAAAAGGGCAAGCGAAGCTGTTTCAAGGGCGCTACCAAGTGCCCCTCCCCTGTAACCAACATATAGCGCAACCGCAACTGATACCAAAATAGTTACAAGGCCAATGCTGAGACCGAAAACCCAGTCTGTCCAGAAACTTTCAATGAACTCTGCCCACACATCCTGCCCCGATGTCGTTGTACCCAAAAGAAAACGAGCTCCAGAAGGAGTTTTAGCCATGGATGGAATTGGTGTCATCGACTTGGCTGTAGAATTGAAAATATAGAGGTAATTAAGATTTGAAATCATGGAAATCTCACCAAACCCGGTGTTCGCATCGGAGAAATAGAGAACCTGGCTGGTGTTTGAGGGCGTAGGAGACACGTGGTAACTCCATGAAAATGGTTCGCCGCTGGGCGAATTAAGGCTAAATGACAATATTTCTCCTTCTTGTGAGACAAGAATTAAAGCATCAGATACAGGATCATAGGTCGCGGCGGTAGTAAAATTACCGGACCCGGCCGGAAGTGGAACACTGCTTACCTTGACAGCGTTTGAGGAGTTAAGGGAGATCACAAATGCCTGTGTGGATGCAGCAGCCAATATATGAGTTGGAAAGCCTGCCGCTCCAGGCGTGGTGGAAAGACTGTATAGTTTCTGGCTCAAATCCACCACTGTCCGGACCAACCCAGAAGACAATGAAACATTACTGACTGTATCGCCATTTGAAATGAAAAATGCAGAATTTATTTTCGAGTAAGCCACCTGATAGTATGAGGGTATCTGCAGGGCCACGTTTAAATCGATATTTAAACTATTATTAGTGCTCCATGCCAGTGTTTGATTCAAAAAATATCCCTGAATGGAAGTGCTGTTATAGATCAATATTCTGGCGTCGGTCTCAGCTTTATTTGGAGAAAATCCCGCTCCATAGTATTCTATTCCTGCTGGCTTATTCATTGTAATTTTCGTGACATTGAATAATTTTAAAGGGCTGATCCCATAGGAGTGAAGATAATCGCCAGTATTATTCTGTGTAATAAAAAATACCGTTCCGGGGGTGTTGTATCCATTATCCTCATAATTAAACGATGGAATTGATGTGTCGGTTGTACTAGAAAAAGGGATGGAATTTGTAACCACATTCCCAACTATGGTTCCGTTATAAGAGATGTTGGTAAAAGGAATATATTCTGGTTTTTTCAGTCCTAGATCCAGAAATACAAGTTTACCAATTTCAATCTGACCATTTGTAAATGGCATTACGACAAATCTCTCAATCAGGGTATTGGATGAAATGGCAGCTGATTCAAGGACACAATTTATAAGCGGTACCACGGTTGGCGAGAGCATCCTGACTGAATTTCCAAAACTTGAATTGTAAACGACACCATACGAACCTAAAGGCGCATCAGTTCCATAAGTACCGAGACCATAATAATAGATCTTGCCAGAGGATGTCCCGAAGTAAATTGCCGATGCACCCTCATTCAACACATCTGTCGAAAAAGGCCCATATATACTGACGCTCCCAGGTGCCTGGGTTACATTTTGAAGTGAAGTGTTTGTCAGCTGAGACGCTATATGCGTATCAACCTCCGGAGCTTCATAAAAATAATTCGGGTGGTACACTATTGCAGGTGTCATTAATGCAATAATGACAAAGGATAACAAAATAATGAATCCAACCTTTCCATATTTATTCTTATAAAATATTTTAAAATCACGATAGTACTTGACAAGCGTAGAATTAGATTTATTGTCTTTTTGACGCGACCCCTGCATATCCTCCCCTAATCTAAATCATCATACTTTAATTCTTGGATCGAGCCACGCATGAATGTAGTCTACCAGCGAGTAAGCGAATATCGTAAGGAGCGCAATAACAAAGGTAGACGCCTCGCTTAACGGATAATCTTCATTTATCACAGCGTGGTAAAGAAGTGGCCCCATTCCTGGCCAGTTAAAAATTATCGCAACAATGAGAGAACCGCTTATCAGGAAAGATATGTTAAGGGCAAGCCTTGTTGTTACAGGTATTACTGCAATTCTTGCTGCATGCCTTCTTAATATCGATTTTTCAGGTACACCCTTGGCTCTCGCTGTCAGTATATGGTCTTCACCTAGTGTAGAAACCATGGCAGCCCTCATGGTAATCATGTGACCTGCGGCTTCAATCAAAAGGAGGGAAAAAAATGGCATGGCCATGTGGTACATCAGACTGACAACAGAAGAGAACGTTGGATGTGTTATATAGGACAGGGGCACACCTGCTCTGATGGGGAAATACGATGTATATACTGTAAGGTACAGGAATAGCAGTACGCCAATTATGAAATATGGAATTGAATTCACCAGAAGGGCTATCGATAAGATCGCACCCTCGCGTTTTCCGCCCCTTATCCTGGATACAAGGATACCAAGTGGTACCCCTATTACATAAGATATCAGGGCAGTCGAAACTATGAGAACTAATGTGTATGGGAGCGCTATTGCAATCTCCTCATACACGGTTTCCCCTGGATTCAGATAATCTTTTCCCCAGTGAAATGTGAACATTTGATACAAGTAGGTAGTAAAGTCAGTAAGAGACCACTTACCATTTTGTAAACCAAGAGATGCAAGTATCGCGTGCTGGGCAGACACCGAGAGAGGCTGTCCGTTTTTATTGGCACTCTTCAAGAGTAAAAGCCCGGGGTTGCCAGGCATAAGCCTAAAAACAACAAAAATAATCAAAGTCATTATCAAAATCAACGCAAATGCTTGAATAATTTTACGTGAAAGAAGATAAATATTCATTAAAAAATCCCCTTAATAATAAAAAATAAAAATAAATAAATTATTAAGATTTTTTCCTCCTGCTTCTTACAACGACCGCAGCAGCTGCTATTACTATTACAGCCACAACCACGCCTATAATGACGTAGTCAAGGTAGTTTGTAGTTGTTACAGGTTTCACAACAGGCGCTACTAAGGTTATGTTATCTCCAAAGATTGTCGCATTGTTAGATGTTGCACTTACTGTTATACCGGATAGATCCTGGGTCAGCAATGAAGAACTGATGTTCCCTGTTGCCTTGAAAGTAAAGACAGCTACTCCAGCCGAATTAGTAGTAAGGGTTAGTGGTGAAACAGCCGTCATGTTAACAGGGTTTGATAGTGTTATTGTTAGAGTTGCTCCAGCATATGGCGGATCAGAGGTTCCATTTACAGAGTCGACGGTAAAAGTTATTGTGCCAGTCTGCCCAGTTGTATATGATTTAGCATTCACTGAATAAGAGATATGAAGGGCAACACCATTTACAAGAAGTATATTCACTGAAGATATTCCAGCGCCTGTTTCAGGTGCATTGGGTTGAACTGCTGCAGCGGTTATAGTTACCGTTTGGTTGTTAGCGGTTACGACAGCTCCAGTGGCGTTACAGCTCTTCATATCCTCAGCAAGGTATGAAGCGATATAGTATTCCCAGGTAGCCTGTCCCTTGGAGTTAGCGACGAGGTTATTCGAGGTGACATTTATTATACCTCCATATGGGGCCGAGAAACCGATGGTCAGATCAGCACCGGCTACTGTTCTTGTGCCATTCCAGACTGTAAATGTAACATTACCATATGTTCCAGCAGTGAATGTAGAGCCGGAGTCAAGTACTTCAGTTACTGATAGATTGTATTTAGGTACTACCACTGAGGAAGTATGGGTATGTATGGAAAAGAACTGCCAGTACCAGTAGATATAAAGTGCATTAGTCTCAGTTAAGGAGTAATTAGTAAAGGTAGAAGTCTGCAGTGGAACAAGATCTGTCCCGTACCCTATGTTTATCATGAAAGCTTCATCTATCATAAGAGACTGGAGGTATTTTATATCATGCTGTGCGACTGAGAACGTGTCTGTGTTTGCAGCCTGTGACGATAGGTTGTCAAAGAGATTCTGAACCTGTGTTCCGGTCAAGGTCTGTCCATTGACGGTCAGAGACGAGAACGGACCAACATACTCGTTTGTTGGTATTCCATAAGCAGGATTGACGAACTCCTGGCAACCAAGTGCAGGATCTGTGGAAGCAGTGGATATTCCCAAAACTGCCATTTCATATCCATTGGTTGCACCGTTGGATGAAATTGTACTGTCAATATTTGCTATCAAAGTTGTAAAAGCCTCTTCCTTGATTATTGCTTTTACTCCAAGCAGGTTCCAGTCCTGGATTGCAGCTTCTATATCCTCTATGTTGTTAGGAGCGACTGCACCGACAGTCGTCTGTATGACTATACAGACCTGTGTCCCATTATACAGCAATCCATGGGATGTATTGGTCATTCCAGGGATCGAATCTATCAGCTGAGCAGCCTTAGCTAGATCAAATGTGTATTCAGGTGCTGAAGCATTCACGAACAGTGTGTTTGAAGGATTAATTGGGTTGGATGACAAATATCCATATCCGTCAGCGATCACACTTGCCATATATGATGTAGGGGTTGCATAGTTAAGTCCCTGCCTGAAAGCTGTTATATTCATAGGAGCATCGTTAGTATTTATCCTGAAATACCCATATGCGCTGGATAGCTTTTTGTAGATGACTGAGCCGGGAGTAGTGGAGACCTGTGGAAGGAAGCTTGGATCCGGTGCGAGGGATGTAGTATCGACCTGTCCCTTTTCATATGCACCTATTAATCCGGATTCCGATGAATAGAACGGCATTGCTATTTCATAGAATTTAGGCGTGTACTGCCTGAGTCCACTTGATGCATTTGCATACTGCACGAAATAGTGCGGGTTAGCATAGAATTTCTCGCACTGAGACGGTATGATTTCTCCATTTGGTATTCCGTAATTGTTTGTTACCATGAATGGTCCAGTACCAACCAGTCCGGGTACCGCACCAGTTGAGACACTCCATCCAAGATTCCAAGAATAATACCCCTCAGTCTGGTTAACAACTGTTGTGTTTGTTGTGCAGTTCCATAGGCCAACGTCATTGAAATTATGGTATCTCCAGATATGATATGGAAGGATATCATTTGTCAATGAATCTGGCAATATCAGGAGTGTTTGCTTTGTGACAAAGACCTTCACTGAAAGGTTACCGTTGGGTATGACATTGACAACATTTGCCCATATGCCAAAACCAGCCTCCATTCTCCAAGAACAAACAACATCTGCTGATTGCAGATAATATGTTAGCATCTTAGTCGGTTTGTAGGATTTGAATGTGTGGGTTGTCAGATTGCTGGCAACATAGTAAGATGTTACATTTGAAAACATGTATGACTGGGTTGCATTTGCAGCGGTCCAGTCAGTCCACTGGACATTTGGCCTTAAGTTTATGGTATAAACATACGAATAATTTTCAGTTGAATTTGTTACCACATCAAAAGTTGTGTTGTTTGAAGTAACATGCGCAACCGTATAATTAGTTGCAAGCCATGGGATAGTCGTGCCGTTTGGCAGATCGGTGAACATCGAATCGTAAATTTCATCGATTGCATAAACATCGCAGTAGGTATTCGCTGGGAAATAGTTCAGCGTGTTTACATTACAGTCGATACCCATATAGAAAGTACCATTGGTATATCCCGGTTCATGGTACGTATTTGTTGGGTACGTCCAATTAGCCGTACTTGTCGTAAACGACCTAGCTGACGAAGCGCCGTTAACTGTCGACGCCAAGCTATTACTATAGCTATTCACATTGCTACTAGATACATTCCCTGCTCCACTGACCAAGGCAAACGCGGTGCCCATCATCAGTACAGACAGGAAAATAGATATCACTATTTTTCTGTGATCCATGACAACTGCATACTAATTAATGTTTATAAATATTTCTAACGTCCGAAATCTGATTGAAGTAATAATGTTACGTGATCTTTAATCATGACTAGAAACATAGAATCATCGCTAATAAGTTAATCTGTGATCGATTATTCGTCACCTGAAAGATCGCGAAATCTTGGCCCATAATTTATGACTGATTCCATTAATAATTTCTCAATTCGAATTCCCTGAAAGGTTTATTGGGTAATAAATCGAGACCTAAAATTCTCTCGCTTTAGCCAAACTTATTTCTTTAATATTGATAGATTGGAGGTAAAGTATAAAATAAACGTTTCCTTTTAGGTTCAGAGATGAAATTATCTGCATTCAAGAAAGAAATTTTCTGGATTATCGTTAATTTTGCTGAAATAATATTGTTTCTTCTTCTTTATGAATACTTATATAACAGTATAACCGGGAAAGAACTGACTGCGTTTGGCTCAACCATTCAATGGGCCACATCAATCACCTACCTCATCTTTATTTTCTCAATTGTTGCAATACTTGTTCAGGGAGTAATCTTTGCCCTGAAAATTATATCCGTTGTTCTCAAACTAGACCAGGCCAGCTAATTCAACGGGCGAGAATATTTTGAAGTCTACTGGCTGATCTCCGGCCAATTATTTTGTTAATAGCACTCTCAGTGTATCGCTAATATTTTACATATGGTATGGGCAATCTTATTCAATCATATTGTAGGCGATAATTAAATTTCTTCGATTACTGCATGAATAAAAAAAAACAAATTCATACGACGGGCTTCCTGAAATCAAGATCATGTTGCATTCTATTTATGTTCACAAGAGTTGCCTCGTCGGTCTCGAAGCGAAAACCAGATTTTGAATATATAACAAGGATATCCTTTCTGTCATTTTTTTTCCATGGAAAATCTGAAGTCTTTCGAATCAGCGAAGTTAGATCATCTCTTTCAACAGGCTTATCTGACCAGACTGCTGACATAAAATAAACCTTTGAATCCTCGTTGCTGACCGCAACACCATCTATTTCGATGCCCCTGTTCCACCATTGGCCGATAATTGTTTTATGGTTGTAATTTACACCTGATATCATCGATAGGTGTTGCAGGGCAATTTCAGAGAATACCGGGGCAACAAAATCATTTAATCCCAACATGATGGAAGATACTGTAGTTTCGTAGTTTCCGAGCAGTAGATCGTTCCTGTATTGTGAAACGAATTTGAACCAGAACCTGTTGAAATTATCTTCTATGAAATATTTGAAATTTCTTCCATGCACAGAATCAAGTACCGGTCTCTTCTTTTCGATCAGACCATTGGGATACAATACCTTCGATATTATATTCGATACCTCTTCCCTTTCTCCACCCATGGATTTTGCGATTTCCTCGGCTGTAAATATTCCCTTTGATATCATTTCCAGAATGGATTTAGCTTTGTTCATATATTTACCCATGTCGCTTATCCTTTTCAGTGGCAGGTCAAAGAGATAGCCCCATGGCTGCAGCGTCTCACTTTTAATTCTATCCATCAGGGATCCTTCCCCAGAAATTCTCGATAATGTTAGTGGATATTTTCCAAACACGGCGTAGGTTGCAACAGCATCTTTTGGAAGAAAACCTGCCATTAAGGGAAGGCTGTCTTTGTACTGGATATAGCTTAGATTGATGACCAGGTCTGGAAGAACACTATCAGGCTTATCCCTTCTTGAAATCGAATCAAAAACGCTTGAGATGGGCGAGATGAGCACTATCATAAGATTAGCCGATACATTCAGCCCAAGCCACCACATCCTGAAGTCATGTATAAATGAAGGCTCAAATCTCTGTACAAAATCGAATTCATCTATAACAACAAGAAGCCTGCTTAAAACTGCCATCTCCTGGAAGACAAGAAATAGATCCCTTGGGGTTTCAGGTTCCTGGCGGTTAATATTACTGTCATATCTTTTAACCTGGATCCACAAATTATGGACCAGGTCTCTCTGGTTATATCCAGTAGGCACCAGGTAGATATATCTCGTTTGTGGTATAATCTGTTTAAGGAGTTCAGTTTTTCCAGAACCATGCGGACCGAAAACTATTACCAGTTGTTTGTCGCCCCTTGCATAAATCTGCTTTAACCTGGAAATCTCATTTAATCTGTTCAGGAACATCTGATAATATACAATGCGCAAAGAGAATATCATACTTTCGATGAATCCCGGCTTTCGAAAAATTTCAAATGCCAGATGAGAAAAAGATAATTTCGAAACTGTAACCTATTGGAATTTTGTATAATATTCGTGGAAAAAATGAAAAAGTATGTTAAGACTATTTTTTAAAATTTCTGTTCAAAATAAAGCATTTTGACTGCATTTTGAATCTCCGAATGAGCATTAATAGAAGTCAAATCTTGCGACGAATAAGTCGGTGGAATTATTTTACTGAGTATACCTTCCTTCTCATATCGTGCAGATCCGGCCTCTCATGGATCCTACCGTCAGCAATCAGGTTACCAATCGCATTCTGGACAGTCCGTCTTGACAAGCCCGTAATACCTGCTATCCTCCCCTGATCCATAGGCCCGTTTTGCTGTAAAAGAAAAAGTATAAATTTTGATGCGGGTCCTCCAGTAGTTTCGTCTGAGCCAGTGCTGATACCGAATGTATCACCGCGAAGACCAAGCCTCTGACTTGCCAGGGCAAATGCGCTTGACATAGATACATTCCCAAGGTTTATTTTTGCACCAAGACGGATCACAAGTTCAGCCTGTTGCACTTCATCAGGAGCCTCAAACATCACTTCAGAAAGATCAATATTCCTTAATATTTCCTCAACCCAGTCCCATTTTATGTTTCCATTCATGTCATAGATCTCGACTCCTCTCCCGGTTTCTCTACCCTCTATTATAATAACATTCGGATCAAGATCTTTTGCTGCCTGTATCCTTTCAACTGTTTCGTCCAAAGATAACTGGTTTTTAGTATTCTTGCGACCAACTTCCACAACAAGGTGCATATCACTTGATCTTGCGAAGTCACGTATTTCTGATTTAGTTCCAAGTGGCAAATCGAGAACCCCCTCACTCATTTCTATTGTATCGAAGCCAGCTTCCCTTATCTTATGAAGTGCCTCTTTTAACCTTCCTTTTGAGAAAGCTATTTCCAGCAGGGTACCACCGTTACTCACAGCAAAACCTGATTGTTTATAATCAGAAATCCTCCGACCAAGGAACTTTTCGTCGCAAAGTAGAGACAGACCCCAGCCTATTTTGACGGTAGTAACAAATTTATTGCTCAGGTTCAGCAGTGTCGATGGGTCAGTGCCCATTCTATCCATAATCATTGTCTTTCCAATTTCCGTCTTTGCGAGCTCTCCAACCTTCTCCAGGAAAAAACTCATGACATCGATACTGTAAACTAATATACATACATTATGTCTATTAATCAACTTCTTGCACATATACTGCATATAATTTGCCTAATATGTGTCTTTGATAAACTAAAGATGCATGTTATTTATCAGGGATAAGGCAGGAATATGATAGACGAAAAAACGGCACAGCTGGAAGAGTTATTAAGAGAAGTAAAGGATTCATACGGTAACAGACTGGTGCAGGTAAGCAGCTTTGGTGCTGAGGACATGGTGATCTCTCATGCGGCCTTGATTAACTCGATCCAGATTCCAATAATATCCATGGATACTGGAAGGTTGCATGAGGAGACGCACAATTTTATACAGCGTGTTGGATCCATTTATGGACTAAAAGCCAGGATAGTCTTCCCCGATTCTCAGGAACTGGAAAAATTGATGTTCAACAAGGGAACCAACTCCTTCTATTCTTCAGTGGAGAACCGGGAAGAATGCTGCATAATAAGAAAAGTCCATCCATTAAACAGGTCACTTGCGGGATATGACGCATGGATTTCAGGCATAAGGGCAGACCAGACAGTTAACCGGAAGAATTCGTCGTTAATTGAGAAGAATTTTGACTCTAGTGGCAGAACAAAGATCAATCCCCTGCTATCGTGGTCCAGATCTGATGTATGGGAGTACATAGAAAAAAACAAAGTGATTTATAACGAACTGTATGACAGGGGATTTGCCAGCATTGGATGTTCACCATGCACAAGGCCTGTTAAAGAAGGCGAATCCGAAAGGGATGGAAGATGGTGGTGGGAAAACGGCCAGAAAGAATGCGGTATCAATGTGAGGAAATAAGAATGACAAACAAACCGCATGGGGGGAAACTGATCAACAGGCTGACCGGTAAGCTCCCGGACTGTAGTTCGGTACTGGATATATCAACACAGAACGCATTGGATCTTGCAAGAATTGCAGACGGCAGCTATTCCCCCCTGACAGGTTTCATGAATTCCGATGAGCTGCGGAGTGTTACTGAAAATATGGAGCTCCCGGGAGGTGAAATATGGCCGATGCCTATCATCCTTCAGGTAAACGGCAGCTACTCTTTTTCTGCTGGAGACAGAATTGCTTTAAGGTATAATGGGGAGAAAGTTGGCTGCATCGATGTTTCTGAAGTATTCAATGCAGATATGAAGCAAGTACTTCTGAAAACATATGGAACAATAGATCCTGCCCACCCAAACGTTAACCAGACTGTGAGGCAGGGAAGAAGAATTATCGGAGGAAATATTTTAGCCTTGAAGAAGGAGGAAACAGCCGAGTCAACAGGTCCAGAAGCCATAAGAAAAGTATTCAGGGAGAGGAAGTGGCAGACAATAGCTGCATATCAGACCCGGAATCCACCACATATGGCCCACGAGTATATTCAGAGGCTGGCAATGGAACTGACAGACGGCCTGTTTATCAATCCTGTAGTTGGTGAACTGAAGACAGATGATTTCAGTCAGGATGATATCATGGGCGCATACAGACTGTTTGTATCGAAGTATTATCCCGACAACAAGGTAGTCCTGAGTCCATTAATGATTTCAATGAGGTATGCAGGACCGAAGGCTGCACTCTTTTTAGCGATAGTCAGGAAGAATTATGGATGCACTCATTTCATCATCGGCAGAGATATGGCTGGTGCCGGTTCTTTCTATTCTCCCTATGCCGCTCAGGAGATGCTTGAAAAATTTGACATAGGCTTGCAGGTATTAAAAATCAGGGAGGTCTTCTTTTGCCGGAAGTGCAAATGCATGGCAACCGAAAACACCTGCGGCCACACCACAAGCAATAGAGAAAACATGAGCATGACAGAAATTAGAAACAGGATAAAATCAGGAATTTCCGTTCCAGAGGCAATGATGCGCCCCGATATCACGGAGTTGCTTTCGTCAAGGGACTCAAATCAGCCTTTTGTGGAAATGTGATACGGACCAGATTATGCACAGTTCCATACTGGTAATCTATTAAGGGAAATACTGGCCTCAGTCACCAACGTATATTATTGAAGAGCCCGTAAAATCAAACCCGAATTTTTCTTCCCTTAGTTCCTTCATCTTATTCACTATGTTCTCTCTTTTATCTGGGTCAACGACCAGAAGGAGAAAACCACCACCGCCAGCGCCCACCAGTTTACCGCCATATGCACCTGCTTCCCTGGCTCTTGAATATAGTTCAGATATCACATGATCTGTGATGCCGTCAGCAAGCGACGACTTAAGTTTCCAGTTCAGGTCCATTAATCTCCCGGCTTCCTCAATGTCTCCCCTGTTGAGGATTGCAGGAAACTCGCTGGCAATATCCCTCATCTTCTGGTATGTCTCAATTTTTTCCTTCATGTTAAGGGACTGTTTCTTGTGTATCTCGACAGAGGATCTTGTTTTTCCGGTGAACAACAACAGGAGGCTTTCCTGCAGTTTCCTGATATTGCTTTCATGCATTATGACAGGTTTTACAGTTACACTCTCATCCTGGTTGAAGATAAACGACTTGATCCCACCAAATGCCGATATGTACTGATCCTGTTTTCCTCCTGCTTCTTTCAGAATTTCCCGTTCTATCTTCACAGCCTCTTCTGCGAGCCTTCTGGCCGATGCAAACTCCCCAATATATGCATGCAGTGCATTCAGGAGACTTACAAGAAAAGTACTGCTCGATCCAAGGCCAGTTCCCTGTGATGGTATATCAGATATGCTGACTATCTCTATTCCACCATCTATGTTCAGGAGCTTGAGAGCTTCCCGGACAGTTGGATGGCGGATCTTGTCAATAGAATCGACTATTTCCGTCTGTGAATAGCTTACCCTTATATGCGAATCAAATTTTTTATTGACCAGTACGAAAATGTACTTGTTGATGGCAGCAGATACGCATATTCCCGGGCCATGGTTTCGATAAAAATCTGCAATGTCAGTGCCGCCGCCTACGAATGTGATTCTTAACGGCGATCTGGCCATAAACATTGAATTTCCGCTCATTTCACACCATAATATCTCTTTAATTTTTCCAGGCCCTCGTCCAGTGTGACGGTTGCCCTGAAACCAAGTTTCTCATGAGCCTTCTCTGTGTCTGCCAGGGTCTCCATCACATAGTTCTTTACTGGCATCTTGATATAGCTGGGTTTTATTGATTTTCCAAGCATCCTATTTATTTTATCAACCAGTTCGTTCAATGAATAATTAATCCCTGATCCAACATTGTAAACTTCGTAGCCTTTCGAACTGGTCGATCTTATGAGTGCATCAACCACATCAGTAACAAAGACGAAATCCCGTCTCTGCTCTCCGTTCCCATATATAACAGGCTGCCTTTCTGCTATTATATCTTTCAAGAATTGCGTTGCGAGGTTTGCATAACCGCCCTTCGCATCCTCGTGATAACCGTAAACGGAAAAAAACCTCATGGCTGAAATATTCATTCCATAGAGATTATTATATAACTGTGATACCCTTTCTGCTCCTATCCTCCCCTCAGTGTAGAAATCAGTTACATTGGGGATTATATTTTCCCTGTGGGGTGGCTTTACACCATTATATATTGAAGACGTCGACGAGAAGACAACGCCGCTGTCATTCTTTCTGGCGTATTCGAGAACAGAGATCATTCCATCTATTACATCAGCAACTCTGTGGGGGTTTTCCCTGTACATTGGGGAGGCCGAATAGAAACCCAGGTGGAAAACAAAATCTGCCTTCTCATTTATTTTTACAATGTCTCTGGCATCGCCGTTTATAAAATTAACCCCTTTGCCTGCATTATCGAGGTTTTTCCTTGAACCCGTGTGAAGGTTATCCAGGACTGTTACTTTATTATCTTTGGAAAGGAACTCTACAAGATTACTTCCAATGAATCCGGCCCCACCAGTTACTACAATATTTTTACCTTTCATTGCGTCAGGGAATAGTAAATTGGATATAAATTTCCTCAGTTCATCAATTATGGTTTTTCAATTAAAATTTTATTGATTACAACCTTGCTTAACGGCCTGTCCTGGGAGTCTGTCTTGATTTTGCTTATCTTATCAACAATTTCCATTCCGCTGCTTACCTTTCCGAATACAGGATGCTTCTTATCCAGGTAATTATTGTTCACAACGTTTATGAAAAACTGGCTACCGCCTGTATTAGGGCCGGCATTTGCCATGGAGATTGTTCCCCTGTCATTCCTGTTATTCTTTGTAAATTCATCCTTTATAACATACCCGGGACCACCAGTTCCAGTCCCAGTTGGGTCGCCACCCTGAATCATGAAATCCTTGATCACACGGTGAAAGATCACGCCGTTATAGAAACCCTTCTCGGCAAGCTTAATAAAATTTCCTGCAGTCACCGGCATCTCCTTGTCGAAAAGATCTACAACGAATTCACCCTGGTTTGTCTGAAAACGAGCTTTTGTCATATTACCAGTAGCCAAAATCCGGATAAAATATTTTAGTTAGGAATTTGCACCCGTTCCTGTATCAGGACACGAATCTTGGAATTACAAAAATTGCCAGAAGCAGATTGAATAATACGATTGCATCCAGAAGAGTGTAAAGCTTGTTCCTCTCGTGCGCAAAAGTAATAAGAGCATCTATAAGCACGGTCACAGGGGTGAAAATCAGCACCCACAATCCGACAGATATGAAGAATAATCCATCAAGACCAATCAGGCCTTTCAGAAAATCACCCGGGAAAAGGATCTTTGAATTCACTGTAGCAGATGGGTTATGATAGTTGGCAACATAACTCAGTGAATACCCATCTCCACCACCCTTTATAAAAAGAAGAATCACGCCGGTTATGGTTAGCGAAACGCTTACTAATACGCCTGCCTTGAGAATCAGGCTAGTAATGTCACTCTGCTCTAGTTTTGGCATTAGACCTCCTCTCCCTCTTAATTTTGTAATATAGAAGACCAAGAAGTATTATCGAAACAACAATTGATACGATAAATCCTATCAGATTCAGGTAAGAATTAACCGCCTGTCCAGGGGCCAGGCCTCTCCGTAAAAAGCCACTGAATATCATATCAACCCCCAAGAATGCGAGCACCCAGAAGAATATCCACCTGATATTTACATTTGTAATTTTTATGAGCAGTTTAGAACCGAGGAAAGCGCCAACCAGGACTCCTACGGCAGTTGCTGCAGCGAGAAACGGCTGGATGTAGCCTGCGAACCAGTATATCGAGCTCCCAGTTGCAGCAGTTATACCGATCATAAAGTTGCTGCTAGTTGTGGTAACCTTCATGGGCAGGTTCATTGCCCAGTCCATGCCAAGTACCTTTAGAGCGCCGCTCCCTATACCTAACAGGCCTGATATAAAGCCTGCAAAAAACATTACAATCTCGCCAAGCCACCATCTTATGCCATGATAATCAACCTGCTTTTTCAACCTCTGATCATAATATGTCCCATAAAGATTGAAAAATCTTGTTGTCCAGTCCGGTTTTTTATTCTTTGGCAATTCACTGGAAGCCCTGTTGATTGTCGGTAAAAGCGATACCAGCAATACAACTCCAAATATCACATAAATAATCCATATATAACCCAATTTGTTTACAGAAATTAATGTCAGGCTACCGACTATTGCTCCCGTTGTTGTTGCAACCTCAAGCCCAATTGCAACCCTGATATTTGCTATCTTGCTTTTTGTGTAGCCAGAAGCGGAACCTGCAGAGGTAGCGATTGTTGAAATAAGTGAAGCCCCCGTTGCAAAAATGATCGGTATCCCCAGGAAAAGTGTGAGAACAGGAACGAGCACAGTTCCCCCGCCGAGGCCAGTTAGCGATCCAAGCAGTCCAGCAAAGAATCCGGCCACAACAACAGAAAGAAAAGTCATCAATATGCTGAACGGATCCATTTATTCTTGATTGCAGTATTTTATAATAATATTGCCCAGCAAATTGACGATGATTTCGAATCTAACACGTACACCTGATGAATGATAGGACGTTTGAACCACCAGGGCATATTAATAGAATCATTTAATGCTAAAATGTAATCTCCCAGTTCTCAATTTCTAGTTCAAGATTTCTTGAATACGGGTTCCTTCTTTTTCGTATATCTATTTATATTTTTTAAGTATACTTGAATTGTTATGACTCCAAATATTACCGATCTCAGGATGGGAGAAGACCTTCTTAAGAGGGGATTTGCAAAGATGACGAAGGGTGGCGTTGTTATGGACGTCACCACGGTTGAACAGGCGAGGGTTGCCGAATCCGCTGGCGCTGTGGCTGTAATGGCACTGGAAAGGGTTCCGGCTGACATAAGAGCAGCTGGAGGAGTTGCAAGGATGGCAGATCCCAATCGAGTGAAGGAAATTATGGAAGCTGTAAGTATCCCTGTCATGGCCAAGGTCAGAATCGGCCATATATCTGAAGCTTATACACTTGCAACACTCGGAGTGGATATGCTTGATGAAAGTGAAGTTCTTACACCGGCTGATCCTTTCTTTCATCTCAATAAGAAGGATCTGAAGATCCCAGTAGTTTGCGGAGCCAGGGATTTGGGGGAAGCTGTGAGAAGAATATTCGAGGGGGCTGCTATGATCAGGACTAAGGGAGAGGCTGGAACCGGCAACATAATAGAAGCGGTCAGGCACATGCGTGTAGTTAACGAGGGAGTTAAGGTCGTGCAGAATCTTTCCACGGAGGATTTAAAAAAAGTTGCCTCCCGCATGGCAGATAGTTACCGGGTAGTCCGCAGGCAGATCTCTGGAAGCTTCTTTGGAGACGAATCAAAACTAAACGAGGAGGATCTTTTTTATGGCAAGAACGGCAAGCAGATCGAAGGTGAACTTTTGCAGGTACTTGATCAGATTAAAAAGATGGGTCGACTTCCTGTTGTTAATTTTGCAGCAGGAGGTGTTGCAACCCCGGCGGATGGTGCACTGATGATGAAACTCGGTGCCGATGGCGTTTTCGTGGGAAGTGGAATTTTCAAGTCTCCGGATCCGCCTGAAATGGCGAGGGCTGTAGTCGAGGCAGTTGAGAACTTTGAAGATTACCAGATAATCAGCACTGTTTCTGAAGGTCTTACTGGCATGCCTGGACTTGACATCGAGGGTATACCAAAAGACATGAAACTTCAGGAAAGAGGATGGTAATAATATATCACTCCTCTACTTTTTTGGAATATTAGTCATCCTTGGTTTGTTATTGGTACTTTCGCAGCTGCTTAGAATATTTGACCTTAAAGGTGGAATAGCTGCAACAGTAATTGGCGGAATTATAGTCTTCTCTACGGATATTGAATGGCTGGCACTTCTCCTGATATTTGCATTCGGCTCTTTTATTGCCACAAAGGCCTGGTTTGCTGAAAAAAAAGAAAAGGAGGTCCAGGAGGGGAAAACGGGAGAAAGGGGATATTCAAATGTCGTATATGGAGGGATACTGGGATGTGTTATAGCAGTTGCCAGCCTTCTTGCAACCAATTTCCATCTTGCAAAATTTCCGTTCTTTGAGATATTTGCCATTTCTATCGGCGTCATTAATTCTGATACATTTGCCTCAGAAATTGGGATTAAGGACAGCAGGGTCAGGATGATCACCAATTTCCACCTGGTCAAGCCCGGGACAAATGGTGGCATTTCAATCATCGGAACATCCGCATCCATTGTCGGTGCGGTGATCATCGGTTTATCCTTTTCACTTCTTGCTTATGACTCAATTGTCATATATAAGGTATTATTTGTGAGTGTTATGGCCTTTTTTGGAAACATAGTTGACAGCATACTGGGTGCAACACTTGAGAACAGGGGATACATGTCGAAGGGGAGCGTCAATATGAGCTCTGCTGCTATCTCAGTTATACTTTCAGTGATTATTGTGCTGGCTTGATTATTGCGTGATAAAGATCAATCGTTATTATGAGCAATATGTGAATCCTTTTCATACATCATGGCTGTTTCAAACCCGGACATCTTCATTCGCCTGGCAAGCCAGAAGCTGATATCCGCCATCTCCTTGATCCTGACCTTCGAATCATATATGAAATTCTCATACGGCAAAACGACGTCAGCGTTGATACCATCTCGTGCCCTTTCGGGTTTTTTTATCCCGAATCTTGATGTGGTGATAGAACCAAGGCAGGCAAACCTATGCTTTCCTGTAAAGCCTAAAACTGCGCGTTCCGATGCTATTATTGAATCGCATAAAAGTGCAATTTCGTAGCCTATATTTATTGCCGGACCATTGACGATTGCAAAGAATGGTTTCCTGACAGAATAAATTGTCCGGAGAAGGGTGTGGATTGAGTCAAACATGTTCAGCATGGAATCCTTGCCTTCGTCAACAAGGACATCTGATAAAAAATTATCGTTAATTCCCGTTATAGCTATAGCCTTCACGTCATCATCCATATAGGCAATACTTACTGCCTCAAGCAATTCCCTGAAGACAGTGCTCTTGATAAACCCCCTGCTGTCCGATCGCAGTATTATAAGGCCTATCCCCTCCTCTTTAAAGAATGAGATATCGTTATAGCCTTTGATTACAAGATTACTCATCGTATGCTACCAGTCTGTATAAGCGCAGTACTATCCCAGCAAGAATGAGATCAAAGCCCAGGCCAACTCCAAACTCCATTGCACCGGTAATGGGATTCAGCGTGAAAATGATGTAGGTTATAGCTATCGTTAATATCGTCAGGATTGTTGCTATTGCTATTGCTGAATTTTTGCTTATTCTGAATGCCTGCTTTACAACGGTCTCTTTCTCAAGCTGGGAAGTATAATCGGAGCTCTTCATAACGCCGAATGCAATAAAAGAAGTTGCACCCCCAGTGAAAATAGTTGAGACCAGATTCAAGCCATCGGGCCTGGCCATAAACGCCGCGAAATTCTCTGAAAAAACAAGCAGAGCACCAATAAACAGGAATATGTAGATAAGGTAAGATGCGATCAGTCTGTTCACGCTTATCTTGAACTTTCCAGCTCTATATAATCTCGAAAGATACAAGATCGATAAGACGACAACGAAGAATGGAATCAGGAAAACCACTGCAACAGTCATCATTGAAATTGGGATGCCAGGTTGTGCTGCCCCCCACACAGATAACAGGACAAGGTAAATTATAGAAAGTATACCAAAGGATGTTATGATAGGTCTGGAAAGCGGATGCCTGTCGTTGCTGCGATCAATGAAAGGTAAGATTATAAAATAGATTGCAGGAACCCCGCCGAAAATTGTTGATATTACGAAATAGGGTGCAAGACCGGCAAGCGGACCAACCTCATATGGCAGTATGTTGAAATCCACGGCTTTGTAAAGGAACAAGAGAAACCAGGGCGGATAAGCAGGAATGACTCCAGCCTGAACCAGTGGTATCTGCGATGGTGATATTGGAAATGGTGAAAAAAGTACGGGAACACTGGGTATCAATGCAACTATAGAAGGCACCAGTATGATAAATCCAAATGCGAACATAGCCAACTGAGCCATAAATGCAAAATTATAAGGGTACCATGGCTTGTAATCTGGTTTCTCAGTATCCACTGCGGGAAATCTGTCTTTTGTGTCTTTTGATTTTGGCATGATTGAGTTTGATTCGGCAAGATAGAAATGCAGTCCAAAGACAAGCCCGACGAGTGCAGTGAAGATGATATGCCATCCAAGCATTCTCATAAATGTATCTGTAGAAGTTCCATTACCGAATACAACGGTCTCGAGGAAGGTACCAAGAACAGGTACCGATTCGGCTATGCCTCTCCCGACGTCAGTCGCATCCAGGGACAACTGGTCCCCAGTCATTGAATAACCAAAGTAAGCAACCCCAAGCGTTAGACCGAGCAAGACTACGCCCAGAATCCACTGCAACTGCCTTGGTTTCTTGTAGGCTGCAGTGAAATAGTTCCTGAACATATGCACATAAATTAGAACTATCATAGCATAGGCGCCATAAAGATGAGTAGACAGTATCAGCGCACCATATGGTACTGTTGAAATTAATGCCTCTGTGCCGTCGTAAGCATTCGCTGGATCATAATAGAGCAATAGTATCAGCCCTGTCACTACCTGATATACGAACGCCATGGTTATGAGGGCTCCGGTCCAGTACCAAATCCCGCCTTTTCTCCTCATATATGATGGTACTTTTTTGAGGGGAAGCTCGTTGATATGAAGGCCTTCCACACCAACGAGGTCTGTAACCTTTGTTGTAGCGACCTTAGCCGTCTCTGCCAATTTGTCAGATATAGTTTTTGCCATTTATTTTCACCCGGGGCTCAAATACGTTGCCTGTGTTGTCGTGCCTGATAATGGATTGCCACCGCTTAAATCACTGACTCTACCATAAATGGTCGGCGAACCTTTGGTCATTCCGACGGCTGTTAGTGTTTTATCATTATTATAAACAAGTTCGACTGGAGGCAACGGATGTATAGTTGGTCCAGTTATAACTGCAGCTCCCTTGCTTGGATCATAAGTACTACCATGGCAGGAGCAGTGAATATATCCGGGGTTCGTTGACCCGTTAAATGAGGTTCCTAAAACTGCTGAACCTGGTGTATAATAATGTATCTCTGGAGGCTTGCAACCGAGATGCTGGCAAATTGCACTGAAGGCAACTATGTTGCTATTGGGACCGACACCAGCAGGTGCGGTGTAGGATGTTCCAGTTGCGGGTATGGAAACAGTTGGAGCACTAATCGGCTTGTTCAAATTTAGCAGAAAGTTTGGATCATCCTGTAATGGGTAGTCAAAGAGAAATGGGGTATCCGTACTTGTGGGGATATCGTCTGCAATCAGTGGTTT
This sequence comes from Thermoplasmata archaeon, assembly GCA_021827885.1. The sequence goes on from JAKAUD010000058.1 coordinate 21,319, forward strand.
CCCGGAAGCATCTACTATAAGTAAGGAGGGGAAACTTGATAATCCAACAGACGGGGCAACCAGGTTGGTAATACCTCCCTTCAGGACACTCGCGACAGCTGCGCCAGCAGAAAGAACAATCATAGCCTTCAAAAATGTTCTCCTTGATTTATCCTTAACTTCGTCTTCCGGCATCTGAGAGGGGATTTGATTATCTTTTTTAAATCTTGTTATCTAAAAGTCCTTATTTAGTATAATGAATAAAGGATTTTTTGATCAAAACAAACAGATATTATAAACGTTGAAATTACCGTCCGGTCAGGGCTCGTAGTCTAGTGGTTATGATACCGCCCTTACAAGGCGGTGGTCACCGGTTCGAATCCGGTCGGGCCCATTTACAGCTATAAATGAGTCTTCCT
>JAKAUD010000157.1 GCA_021827885.1 Thermoplasmata archaeon
AGTGCTATAAAATTTGTGAAAAATAGAAAGGGGATAATGGGCATTACTGCTCCCATAATATACGATACACCAACAACCGAGGCGGCCTTCCTTGATTTAGCCTTCTCCTTGTTTATGTCATCAGTTCTTTTGGAACCTTTCTTAATTATTTGCTCTTTTTTGAAAAGGGATATCCTGTATTCTGATTCTGATACTCTAGCTAGATATGCTCCCAAAGACATGCTGATTGTTCCACCAATGGCAACAACCAATCCGGAGAGTGCAACTAAAATATGATTGCCAATTATCTCTGACAATCCTGCAATTGCTGCAAGTATTTCAACAAGACCATCGCTCATGCCGTAAATTATGCCCCTGCTATCTTCCAGCTGTTCGTCCTTGTCCGGACTGAACGATTGAAATGTCTCCTCATGATTGATCTCTTCATTGATTATTTTTGAAATTTCATTTTTTTCAGTCCCTTCAGCATCTTTGCTTTCAATATAATTTCTATATTTGTAAATGCTTTCTATTTCGCCCTTTTCCAGTATATTTATTGTAAGGTTTCTCCCTATGATCCGACTGAGGAATATCAGTAACCTGATCTTGACCTTCTTCACCTTGACCGAATCAAGTGAAATCCCCTTTTTATCAGCAATTTTTTTCCAGAATTGAGCATGCTCATTCTCAATATTTGACAATTTGACAAGGCTATCTTTAATGTTTTTTTCTCGGGTTATTAACGCCAGTTTTTTATAAAATTCCCGGTCGGTAATTTCATCCTGATAAAAACCAGAAACTTCCTGATGCTTATTCGGCCTCATCTAAAACTTAAATATGTTTCATTCTAAAATACTTTACAATTTCTTAATAATAATTGCTGTTTCATTATCAAAGATCAATTGCTTAAATTATATCCAAAGATACAATATACGATATTCGTAATTGTAGTTCGATTTACATTCACAAATCTATATATTTTTATTAGACATAGTTAAAAAGGGATTTTTATGCAAAAAATAAACAGTGAAATTAAAGATGATGTAATCCAAAAAATTATCCTAAAAACAGAGTTGCCGGGGCCAAATGCAAGGAAGATCATAGGGGATGATGAAAAATTTCTTGCCACAACAACCAAGTCATTACCGGCTGTAGCCAGAAGAGCAAAGGGTGTTTTCGTTGAAGATGTTGATGATAACGTGTTCATAGATTTTGCAGCTGGTATCAGCGTTAACAACATGGGGCACATTCATCCATACATTACAAAGAAGGTGGAAGAGCAGCTATGGAAACTTTGGCACTTTGCAGGAACTGATTATTACTATAAAGAACAGGTTGATGCAGCAAGAGCAATTGAGGAGATCGCCCCAGGAAATTTCAGCAAGAAGGTTTTTTTCACAAACAGTGGAACTGAAAGCAACGAGGCTGCAATTAAAGTTGCAAAAATCAACAAGCAGAAACAGGGATTTATAGCATTTATAGGAGGATTCCATGGTAGAAGTCAGGGTGCACTTTCATTCACAGCATCGAAGGCCATTCAGAGAAAGGGATTATTCCCAAGCATGCCAGGCGTTGAGCATGTTCCTTTCCCAAATCCATACAGAAATGTGTTTAATATTGATGGATATGAAAATCCTGAGGAACTCACAGAATTGACACTGGATTTCATTGAGAAGTATACTTTCAAAATGTATGCCCCTCCTGAGAATCTGGCTGCCATAATGGTGGAACCAATTCAGGGAGAGGGAGGATATATTGTGCCGCCTCAGGGATTCCATAAAAAACTGAAAAAACTTGCAGAAGACAATGATATGCTTCTCATAATGGATGAGGTGCAGAGCGGATTTGGAAGGACAGGAAAATACTTTGCGTCAGAGCACTTCGGAGTTGTTCCCGATATCATATCGCTGGCCAAGGCCATTGCGAACGGCATTCCAATGGGAGCTACAGTCTTTAGAGCGGACATAGATTTCCCAGAGAAGGGTTTACACTCCAATACATTCGGAGGCAATCCTCTTGCATCAGTTGCATGTGTCGCAACAATCGAAGCAATGAAGAAAGAAAACGCTGTGGAAAATGCTGCAAAGAGGGGAAAGCACATGGAAAGCAGACTTAATGAACTTAAGGACAAGTATGATGCAATCGGAGATGTCAGAGGAAAAGGTCTAATGCTTGCCATTGACTTTGTTAAAGACAGAAAAACCAAGGAACCAGCCACTAAGCTGAGAGATAAGATTGAGCTTGAATCTTATAAACAGGGAGTACTTCTGCTTTCAACAGGAGAGAGCGCAATAAGAGTAATTCCGCCGTTGATCATCACCGATGAGCAGGTTGACATGGGTATAGAGGCAATGGAAAAAGCCATCAAAAAATCCCTATAATGATTGAAGGTTTTCAAAGAAAGCAATCATTCTATGCAGTGGGAGACCTTCTTCCCATTGCATTATAAAATTATTATTTTTTGTTATTTTTACATTGGGTATTATGGAATATAGAGATCGGAATCTTCCTCTGGGTTCTCCCGGGATTGAAAAAATTCTCCATGGATCGTCGTTGGCATTTTTTAGCCTGAACGCATAAATCAGAAAGAGACCTGCGTCTTCACACATTTTGCTTAACTTAAGGGCCTGATCCTGATTCTTACCACTGGAAGATGAAAATGTCAAATTATCGCTTGAAGAACTTTTAACCTCAATTATCATTGAAATATCATACCTTATTGCCACTATATCAGCGCCCTTTGAACCTGCTGATCTTGTAACATAGAATGGCGATTTTAAAAGACTTTCCAAAGGCGCTCTCTTCTCATAATCAAGTCTATTGGCAAGTCTCTTTATTGACTCTTTTTTCCCTGAAAGAATTGATACAAGCTCCCTTTCATAAATACTGCCATTCAATAATTGAGATTTATCTCATCCTATTAATTTCTTTCAATCGGGAAAGGGATATACTTAATAATCGCAGAAGAAATCAGCCCAGATCAGAATTAAAGGAACTATGATTTTTGGAAAAATAAGGTTACAAACCAGTGTCATAAGGGCAATGGGTTATGCTGACTTTATTAGAGGCTTCGGCCGATATCCCACTTGGATACTTCTAGTAATATACCTTTCAACCATCAGGGATATGAGTTTCATAGATATTGGTCTCATATTCTTTGTTCAATCCGTCATTTCATTTCCCATAAACATTGCAGGAGGAAGATTCATTGACAGGGTCGGCAGACGATCAATAAGTCTGTTCCTTCCCATACCCCTCGTTATACTATATTTTCTTCTATTTATTTCCGTATTATACAATGGAAATATCTGGTTTCTCATAATAGAATTCGTCTCCACGGGAATTCTTAGCTCAATTCAGTGGGTCGTTATTAACGCAATAATTACGGATAATTCAACTACTGCAGGTCGGTTAGATGCATTCACAGTATTGAGGATACTTGGTAATGCCGGTATAGGTGTTGGTCTTGTAGTGTCAGGGGTATTCTCAATTTTTGAACCTGCCCTATTCTTCATTGTCCCGGCAGCTGGCTCCATAATAGAGTTTTTCATCTTCAAAATATATGTTCCTGAATCCAAGCCATCTTTTGCAGAAAACAAACATGAAAATGGTACAAAAATAAAGGTGTACAGAGACGGGCTTCTCATTATAATAGTTGTAATAATGGCAATATCCGCCCTATTCGCCAATCAGTGGGAAACGCCCACATTACCTTTGTACCTGACACGATTCTTAAACATACCTGAGGAATTCATCACAATTCTTTATGCCATTAATACTGTCACGGTAATCGTCTTTCAATATCGCCTGAATATTCTTGCAGAAAAGATAGGATATGTGAGAAGTTTTTCTTTGGGGTTAGTCCTTTACGCCCTCTCGTTCATTGTCTTTGGTCTTACCGGCAATATCATAATTCTTGCACTTAATGTAGTGCTTCTTACACTTGGAGAAAGTCTTACTAATCCCTTCTTCTCTGTAACGGTTTCCAGAATTGCCCCTGCGGATAAACGTGGCGAATACTTTGGATTCAGTTCAGCTATTTCTGGTATTATAGGAACATTTTCTCCCTTTGTG
>JAKAUD010000095.1 GCA_021827885.1 Thermoplasmata archaeon
GGAAGGTGATGTTGAAAAGCTTGTCTCTACAGCAATATCCAAATTTGGTAATCTGGACATAATGGTGAATAACGCAGGAATCACCGTTATAAAGAGTGCACTTGAAACAACTGGCGATGAATTCCTCAGAGTTCTTGAAGTTAATGTGAAAGGTGCTTTTCTTGGATCGAAATACGCATTGAAGCATATGGTATCAAGAAAAAGCGGAAAGATAATCAATCTTGCATCAAATTTTTCCTTCACTGCACTTGGTAATATCAGTGCCTATGTTACATCCAAGACTGCCGTCCTTGGCCTGACAAAGGCACTTGCCGTGGAGTTTGCACCATTTGGAATCAATATAAACGCAATTGCCCCAGGTGCCACAAAAACTGAATTTACCAGACCGTTTTGGGGAAACAGTGAAGGCCTAAATGAACTTGCGCAGAGAACACCTTTCAGAAAGAATGGCGAATTCCTTGTCAAGCCAGGTGACATCGGCAGGACCGCAGTCTTCCTGGCATCTGAAGATTCTGACATGATGACAGGAACAAGCATACTGGTAGATGGTGGATGGAACGCATGGTGAAAACACCATAAAATAATCATTTTATCCATTTTTTCGAAGATAATTACTATTTCTGGGTTGAGGGAAAAGCAGGAAAGGACCTCAATTACAATTTTTCATTTTAATCTCTTTCCTGGTGTTGACAAATTGCGAATCAAGGAACTGCGTCCATAAAGCCATTATATAAAAATGTGCCCAAACATTTAAGTACGTTTTATTGCATATTGCTTGGGAAACATGAAAAGTGGAGATCCTATTAAGGCATATCCGGAGTCCCCGGTGAAGGCATTTGTTCAGTTGACACCAGGTGAGAAAAAACTATTGAAGCGAAGACAGTTTGTGATTTTGTTCTGGAGCATACTCGGATCATTTACGTATGCCCTAATCTGGTACTGGCTTCCGTCTGTTGATACTTTTATCGGTCAGCAGAACAATTTCAATTCATTCCAGATCGGCCTGCTGATATCTGCTTTTGGAGGCGCTTTCATTGTAACAAACTTTCTCTGGGGGCACATGAATGATGTTTACTGGCCCTTCAGGATAGTCACTATTGGATTCATACTCGCCGGACTAACGACGTTTCTCTTTCCCTATGTTCATGGACTCGATTCAATGCTTGTCCTCAGGGTGTTTGAGGGAATTTTCAATGGAGCCGCCTGGTCTGGTCTTGTAAAGACTTTACAGCTCTGGTTTCCTATAGAGAAAAGGTCAAGATATCTTGGCATTATGATAGCTGTTTACAGCTGGGCCATATCTGCCGATCTTCTTCTTGGGCCGACATTCGCAACAACCGCGGGCGGCTGGCAGGAGTGGAGTATCATTGTCGGGATACTCGGTATGTTAGTTGGCATAATCACATTCTTCATTGCAAAGCCTTATGGACCCATGGTGGGTCTTCCACATATTGACTGGGGAGACGTTCCTCCGTCCAAGAATATGAGTTTCTGGGGAGTGTCAAAATCCCTCTACAAGTACAAGTGGATGATTCTTGCCATTCTCTCGGGCTTTGTTGTTATTGGAGGGGCAAATATCATTTCAGGCTTTTATCTAGGTGATGTCCTTGGGGCAATCCAACATCTGTCGATTTCACAGATCATTGTAATAGGAACTGTATGGGGTATATCGCAGGGCGTGTTTATTCTTATTTTTGGTCCTCTCAGCGATAGAATTAGAAAGAGAGTTGTCTTTATTAAAATCGGTCTTGGTGGTGGCTTCCTGGCTATGATTGGGGTAGTACTGGCAACGATATATGTCCACATACCTCTTGTCCTTCTGTATGTGATCACAATCTTTACGGGATGGCCATTCCTTATTGCAGGCCCAATATTTGCATTGCTTGCTGACAGATATGGTGTGCAGATGGTTGGTGCAGCGTCCGCCCACTTCGAGGGATTTGGAACAGGCGGCGGTGCCTTCCTTCTTCCGCTTATTATCGGATCGCTACTGCCGATATACGGGAATACGGTTCCCTGGGTTGTGATAGCAGTTATATTCTTCGCTATATTCCTTGCCTGGCTGCCTCAGAAAGAGTACGTAGTTGGCCAGTCCCTTGTCGATGTTGACACTCTCAATAAAGAAAAAAGGGAAAAGGAAGCGGAATTTGGACTGACAGAAAAATCCTGATTTATTTTATCTCATCTGTTAAATTTATTTTTAACATTTTATTAGCTTTTATTTAATAATGATATCACAAGATTTATCAATCACCTGTTACATTACTTAGATGGTGTGAATGTACCCCTCGAGATTTCTGTATTTTTCGCCAGGAACAATAAAGAAGGCAGCTGAGATCCTATCAGACTCTAATGGGAACGCCAAGATCCTGGCTGGTGGAATGAGCCTAATACCGATGATGAAGATGAGAATTGTTAGCCCTCGTAGGGTGATTGATCTGAGGCAGATTTCATCCCTGAAAAAAATAACAGAAAAGGGCAGTTATCTCCTCATTGGTTCTATGGTAAGCGATAGAAAAATAGAATCCTCCAGATTAATAAAGGAAAAGATCCCGCTGATTGCTGCAGTTGCAAATAATATTGGAGACCCACAGGTCAGGAACCGTGGGACAATTGGTGGTTCATTGAGCCATGCAGATCCTTCCGGTGATTGGGGTCCATGTTTCCTCGCATTGAGAGGTTCCGCTGTTGCGGTTTCCGTTAAAGGCAAAAGGGAAATAAATTCAGATCATTTCTTCACTGGACCATTTTCGACGGCACTGAAAGAAGGAGAGATACTGGAGAAAGTAATGTTTCAGATTCCTTCTGGAGCCTCGGGGTATTCTTACATCAAGATTGAGAGGAAAGCAGGAGATTTTGCTACTGCGTCTGCTGCGGTCCAGCTTTCACTGGATAAGCAGGGAAGGTGTTCTTATATTGGTATTGGCCTTGGCGCCGTTAGCGATAGATCGATAAGGGCAGTAAAAGCAGAAAAGAAGGTTGTTGGGAAGCAGATTACGGATGATATTATTTCAGAAGCTGCTGAATCAGGTTCCCAGGAAACCGACCCATATGATGATATGATAAGAGGCTCGGCAGAGTTTAAAAGGGAAATGATAAAAATTTGCATCAAAAAGGCGCTGACTGAAGCGTACAAAATGGCGGAGGGATTATCATGAGGAAGGGCACACCTGAAATGAACAAGGCGCTGAAATACAGCATTAAGGTCAGGGTGAATGGCAGGGAGATCATAACAAAGGTAGATTCAAGACTTCTTTTGTCCAGTTTTCTCAGGGAAAATCTTGAATTAACAGGTGTCCACGTTGGATGTGATAGTTCAAACTGTGGAGCGTGCACTGTTCTTATTGATGGTGATTCTGTTAAATCCTGCACTGTTTTTGCCGTTCAGTGTGATGGCAGTGAAATTACAACAATAGAGGGTCTATCCACCAACGGAAATTTGCACCCTTTACAGACTGCGTTCAGGGAAAAACACGGGCTTCAATGCGGTTTCTGTACCCCGGGAATGATCATACAGGGTTCATGGCTTCTGGCAAACAAGAAAGCCGAAACCGAGGATCAGATAAGAGAAGGTATATCTGGAAACCTCTGCAGATGCACCGGATACCAGAACATCGTGGATGCGATAATGTATGCCAGGGACATGGTTTCTGAAAGGGAGGATGCTGATGGAGAGTGATTCTGTGCTGATCGAAACGCAAAAACAGGTTACACCGGAAGAAATAAAGTCGGTAAAGAGAAGGGAGGATCTGAGGATGATTACCGGTCATGCCCTTTACACTGATGATATAAAATTGAAGGGCTGCCTTTATGCCGCATTCCTGAGAAGTGAACATTCGCATGCTCTCATCAAGGCAATAAAGACAGAGAATGCGATGAAACTGGAGGGGGTAGTTGCAGTATATACAGGTTCAGACCTGAAGGATCACATAAAGCCTGTTCCGACCGCCTGGCTGCTTCCGGATTCGGATCTCAAACTTACACCATATCATGCTGTTGCGTTCGATAAAGTAAGGTATTCTGGCGATCCTGTTGCTGTTGTCGTGGCGG
>JAKAUD010000163.1 GCA_021827885.1 Thermoplasmata archaeon
TCCTGATCTCTTGGAGTTTCTGCAAGAAATCGAGCCATGAACTGTATACTACACCATGGATATTCATGTTTCTGATACCAAGTCTGGTAAAAGACCATAATCAGGCACAGGGGACTGACCAGTTACATGAAGTGGAAAGAATAAAAGAGACCATAAAACATGACGCATCCAGGCTTGTGAAGGCTGAGCTCGAATTACAAGGCGAGGACCCTGCAATTCAACCATATGTAAGGGATGCGGTCAAGGAGGTGATTAGGGAAAGATATGAGAAAGGGGTGCAGAAAATTTCAGTAGATGAACTGGCGAAATCCTTCAATAAACTCCTTTTCAGCACATTTGGACCCGGTGGAGAAGCCAGCCGGGAAGAGAACAAAAAGGAGAATTTGTAAGAGTAGCTTACGTGGATAACTATGGGAAAACAGGAGAGGACATGATATCGGTGGAGAAAGCTCTCAAGTTCTTATTAGAAGGAAAGGAAGTTGAAGGTTCATATAACTACTATGACAGTTGTGATGTCCTCAAGGGGATAATTTTAAATTATTCCAACAAAAGGTACCTGTCCTCTCTCTCTTGAGGAAAAAAGGAGAAATTCAAATATTCAAGGGAGGCATAGCCCATCCTCCTTGATAACAAACCTAACTCCAGAAGAGCATATCAGCAACCTAGAATCAGCATTCCTCCAATTCCACGTACCAATCATTTTGATCAATCTTTCCAAATAGCTGCTATATGAAGTTCAAATCAGCAATCTTGTTGCAAGGTATAGAAAGAGGGTGAAGAAGCCAGTATTAAGTAGATCGAGGATAGAGAAGCTAGTGGATCTGGGTACGAAGATGATACTCTCAAACACGCTCAATCAGAACCAATACACAGATGAGGCGATGAGTATTGCCTACACTTCAAGAGGGAAATGATTGGTAGCCATTGATGGGATATGGACCTAACCATCTTTTAACGCCATAACATCGAACGCAAAAATTAATTAGGTTCAAAAATATTTTTGGAAGGAGACATGAAACTCGGAATTGCAACTACTACAATACACGTCCCAAAAGTGTTGGAGGACTATATGACCATTGGACGAAATTATGCTATAAATAACCTTTTATTTGTAATAGCCGGGGACACTAAAACTCCACCTGAATGTAAATCATTTTGTAGCGAGCTGCAAGATAAATTCGGCTACGAAACTATATACATAGGAATAGAAGAGCAGTATTCTGAATACCCGAAATTAGCAAATTTTATTCCTGAAAATTCCGTAAGTAGAAGAAACTTTGCCATACTAAAAGCTTATGAAATGGGGGCAGACATAATAATAATGATTGATGATGATAATTTCCCTGCTTTAAATAAGAACTTTTTCAAATACCATTCCATAGTTGGTAGTATACAGTATCTAAATACTATCGAATCTAGAAATGGGTGGTTCAATGTAGGCGATACGCTTCTTGAAAAGCATGGAACAAAATTTTTCAATAGAGGATTTCCCATTAATTTTAGGGAGGGATCAGAGACAAAAGTACTGCGACATAAAGTAAAGATTGCTCTAAATGAAGGTCTTTGGGTCGATGCTCCAGATACTGACGCCATCTCTTGGATAAATAGGCCTGACTTGCAAATTACTGCCTATTTGAGAGAATTATATGGCGATACATATGCGCTTGCAAATAACACTTGGTCTCCATTAAACTCTCAGAACACGTCAATTATGCGCGAAGCGATTCCTAGCTATTTTCTAAATCCATTCCATTACAGATATGATGATATATGGGCAGGATACATATTTGAAAAGGTTGCAAAACATCTAGGTTACTCTATCTCTTTTGGGGAGCCACTGGTAGAACAAAGGAGAAATCCACACGACTATCTCTCCGATCTGAATAAAGAATTGGACGGAATGGTAAGAACGCCATCATTGTTAAATGAGTTAGGACATATTAATCTAGAGTCTGGGTCATTTATTGAATCTACCGAAGAGTTAATTAAATTAATGCCTCAACAATTTCAAGACATAAGAGAAGGATATCAGACATGGTTGCAACACTTCTAATGATTCTTTCTGATGCCGGGTAAGGTGAAAATAAGTGAAGATTTTATTCCTTGTTAATTCACAACCAGGGATTAATAACTTCCGAAGAGCCATTAATTTTTTCAACTATGTACAAAATACAAGTAATATTCAAGCAATGTTTATATATAGGAAAGGTAACATCATTCAGGATTTTTTAAACTTTTTTAAGATTATTTTATTTGGCAAATATGATGTAATTCACGTATTTGAACCATTCCTTCCGACTTACCCAATTTTGATATTATTATTAAGGCTTAAGCGAAGCAAAACAATATATGACAGTGGGGATATCCATCAACTTAATGGTAAATTATCTGGACTACCTTATATATCTCTGAAGTATATGAAGCTGAATGAATTCTTAGCGTACAACCTATCTGATACAATTATTGTAAGAGGGGGATGCGCTAAAGAAATTATCAGCAACTATTTTGGACTCCCTCTAAAAAAGATTAAGTTTATTCCAGATGGTGTAGATCTCTCCAGGTTTGATTCAAGAAATTCAGAGGAATTTAAGAAAAGTTTAGGGCTTTCGGACAAATTCGTTTTAGGATACTCATCCTCAATCAGGACCCTTAAGATTGGTACAGTTGATGGTGCCAGAGGCTGGGAACTACTAGAAATTGGCAAAATGATGATAGAGTCAGGAAGGACAAACTTTAAGATACTTATCGTAGGAAACGGACCAGGATTAAGTTTGTTGATTAAACGCGCAACAGATTATGGTTTAAAAGAGCACATATTGTTTACAGGATTCGTATCTGAAACTGATTATCCAATGTATTTAAGAAGTATGGACGCTGGATTTTACGAATCGATAAATCATCCTGCCTATATTGTCATGATGCCTACAAAACTGATTGAATATATGGCAAGTTCTTTGCCAATTATAGCTGGAAATATCGGAGAAGCAAAACGAACATTCCACAATAATGGAATTCTATATGAACCGCTTGAACCTGATTTAAGTAACTTGGACAAATATCTGCGAGGGATATTTACAGCTTGTTGTAAGCTCTATGATGACCCATCGTTGGCTCAGAACATGGGTAGGAAATCGCGGCAAATTGCGCTTGAATATTATGATTGGACTAGAATTAGTCAATGTTACCTAGATTTTTTAACCTTAAGTTTCGCAAGAAGATAATGGACAAAAGTTCCTCTAATGCCCTCTAATTGGAAATATTCTTGTTTTATTGCGCCTGTTTTTGGAAGTGCACCAATGAGTATGTGATCCGGTTGCTTTATTCCCATATGGTTCAGCAGTGAAATTGTTTCCATAGACCCACTGCAGTAAACAATCTTCATTGGCGACTTGACGGGTATTGCCTAGATGCCTGACAGTATATCAGCAATACTCTCAATGCTCATCCCAGGTGATGATTTCTCTATGAGCCTTGAAATTAGAAGTGATAGGACGAATACGAACACATGAGCCCTTATCCTCTCAGACTTCCTGTGGTATACCGGCCTTATCTCAAGGAAAGACTTGATCGTCTGGAAGGAGCGTTCTATCTGCCACTGCTCCTTGTAGCTTGATACTGCATCCTTTACCTTAAGGTCCGTGTTTGTTATTATCAGGAATCTTCCAGAAAGTCTCCTCATCATCTCTATGAGTCTATGGTCAAGCGTGACACCATCCTTCGTGAATTTCACAAATGACTTCAGTTCACCAAGGGACTTCTTCAGGTCGCTTAAATTGGGGCATTCATTGATTTTTCTGTTTACAACGCCAATCTTGTCATCAATGTCCCTCAGGTCAAGACCTTCCCTCTTCCTGTTGTATACTGCTATGTGCCTCCTCTTTCTTATGAGATCCATCTCCTCCTCAGTTGTGGCCGGATCTGCAATCTTACTGGCGTCAATCTTCACCTCCTTGATCACAAGATCGTCCGTGACTATGCCATCGGAGAAATCCGTTTCCATCAACACGTCCCTGTACGGACGATCCCAGCGGTATGCTGCTATGATGTATAAATTCCTGTCAAGGAGATTCAGGGATGGAGTGCGACCGAATGCCCTGTCACCTATGAATATGACGTTCTTCACATGGAATCTCTCTTCCAGTACCGTCAAGGTGGATTCAAGCGTTTTCGGGTCAACTGTGTTCCCAGGCCACACCTGATGGTAGATGGGTATTTCATCAGCCATCACCATGCCTATTACAATCTGTTCCTTACCCCTCTCCTTATCACTTGAATATCCAAATAAAACAAGGTCATAATGCACTATTGATGTGTCAGGATTGAGGGCACGGAATATGCTGAGCTCAATTCTCTCCTTCAGTGGAATCATGTTGTCAAGACACCTGTAGAGGTCATGAAATGTTTACCGCATTTTGAGACAATTCGAGAAAATAATTAAGATACAGATTGACTCTCTGCCTAGTAAATGAATGAAAGGAAGTACTACACACCGGAAGAGAAGATGAAGATTGTACTGGAGGGCCTCAGCGGTACAATACAGATCTCAGACCTGTGCAAGAAGTATGACATAAAACCGGCGAGGTTCTACAGCTGGAAGGAGAAGCTGCTTAAGAATTCAGCAGCAATATTCGATGACAGGGGTAGGAAGAGAACTAGGTCAGACGATCTAGTTGAGATTCAGAAGGAAGAGATAGCAAGGCTAAAGGATACAATAGCGGAGATTACAACTGAAAATCTGCAGCTTAAAAAAAGATTGGGAGCTACGGGGTGAGAAGATGACCTCCGTGTTCCATGAAATCAGAAGGACAGTTGAAGCAACTGCATCAAGGTCATCACTCCCCATCTCAAGGATACTCAATATCCTTGGAATTTCTAGAGCATGGTACTACAGGCATCTTGATCTTCCGCCAATAATAGACAGGAGGTTCAACCCCTTTGAAATCAGTGATGAGGAGATAAGGGTCCTGCAATACCGCTACCAGCACAAAAATATGAGCTTCCGTCTTCTTGCATACTCAATGATAGACAAGGACATAGCTTACCTCTCACCCTCTGAGGTCTATAGAATACTCAAGAAATACGATCTTATAACACCCTGGGAGAGGAGGACATGGCCCTCCTCCAGGCCTGAGAGGGCAAAGCGTCCTGATGAGAGGTGGCAGGTGGACATAATGTACGTCGAGATCAAGCAGAGATTCTTCTACCTCATAATATTCATTGACGAATACTCAAGATACATAGTCCACCATGCATTGATGACGTCAATGGATTCCAATTCCGTAAGCCTTGAAGCTCAAATAGCTATTGAAAGCCTCAGGAAGGACTCCCTTGCATCCCCTGAGATACAATCTGACAACGGGTCCGCCTTCATATCAATGGACTTCAAGATCGTGCTAAACAACAACGGTCTCACTCACAAGAGGATTCATCCCCACACACCTGAGCAGAACGCAATAGTTGAGAGGGCAAACAGGACAATGAGGGAAGAGCTATCACCCATCTTAATCACCAACTATCAGGATGCAGAGAGGGAAATATCAAGGATTGTGCGATGGTACAACAACGAGAGGCTTTACTCCTCTTTGAACTATCTGACTCCCAGAGACTACTACAGGGGCAATCCTGATGAGCTTCTATATATAAGGGAGGAGAAATTAAGGATTGGAAGAATGAAGAGGAAGGAGAGAAACATGAAAAGAAGGAAAGGAGGTGAAATGGCAGGATCTGTATCTTAATTTATTTCGCGTTTTGTCTCAGATTGAGATAAACAGTACAGTGGATGTCGTTGTTTGGCGAAACATGAGACCCCTACTACTGAATATAGGTTAATTCATTATAGCACTCGCATCAATGCAAGGTTGGATGTTCGTGAACTTCATAGCATTGATTCTCTTCCCCAAAATATACGGCATTCTCAAGGAAAAAGACCCCTTAAAAAGATATTTGCAGGAGGACGTAATAGAGCATCTGTAGAGAATAAGCACGCTGATGATAGCGATGAATGGAAGATATCCGAGATTGCTAAGAAATCACGGGACATCATTAATGAGCTGGGGATACCTATTATGCAACGGAGTGGGAATTAGAGCTTGAAGGAAAAATAGGCGGTCAGGCGGTAATTACTACTAAATCTAGGCGGCCATCTAAAAATGGATATAAAGAGTTTTAATATAGTTGTCCATCCATATGCCATGGAAACGTTTAGGATTCTAGTAGCAGGAGGTAGTGGATTTCTCGGGAGCAACCTAGTTAGAAGGCTATCAAAAAGCAATGATGTTACTGTCGTAGATGTCGTTGAACGGTGTAGTGTGCTAAGAGAAAGTGATAAAGATTTTAATTTTATTAAGGTTGATGTCTCAAATTACGAAGCCTTAGGTAAACTTCCTAAGGTAGATGTTGTTTACAATTTTGCTAGCCCATCATCAGTCTTGTCATTTACACAAAACAATTTTGTTTCATTATCGAATTCAGCATTCTCTAGTTTTATAGCTCTATTGGAGTGGAGCAAGAAAAATTCGATCAGTAAATATATATTTCCATCTAGCGGAACCGTATATGGATCAACTGTAGGAAACTTAAATAGGACTCTCTCACCAATTACTATATACGGAGTTTTAAAACTTGCACATGAATCACTAGCATATCTTTACAGAGACGATTTTGATGTAACCGGACTTAGGATCTTCATGGGATATGGACCAGGTGAGGAAATCAAGGGAAATCTTGCGAGTCCGGTTTATCAATTTTTATCTGATGTTATTGCAGGGAGAAAACCTACAATATGGGGTGACGGGAACCAGAGTAGAGACCTCATTTATATAGATGATATTGTCGATGTAATGATATCTGCCCTTGACCTTTCTGGTATTACTTATTTTGATGTCGGCACCGGAATCAATACGAATTTCAACTCCATCATTAGAATTATCAGCAATATAATAGTAGAAAATGTCAGGGTGAAGTACATTCCAAGACCAAAGACTTATGTGGAACATACCTCTGCAGACCCAAAATTCGTAAGTAATCTTCTTAAGAGAAATTTAATAACAAGCAAAGAAGGAATCAGAAGATTCTACGATTATTTAACAAGCGAAGATTTTGATGAAAAAACGGCAAAAAAAGGAAAGAAATCACTACAACAAGGGAGTAGAGGAGAAGAATAAATGAAAGGTAAAGAAATGTGCTACAGTTTTCAGGGTAGCAGATCAAATAATGCTAACATGGATTCGACTAATTTCGAAAAAGATAAAATTATAAATAATACATTGGGCTCCTTGAAGAGTCTAGGCTAGGCTAAATGAATAAAGGAATATCAACAGAAAGGGAGGTAGTTTAATGACGTTGATTCGTGCTCTCTTTCAACCGTACAAGTATAGAGTTAACGAAAGAAAAAAAGACATAGATAGAGGCCTACTGATAATAAAAACATTCTGGAATACGGTGAAACTCAAGGTGAAATTAAATGAAAAGTGAGAATAAATGCTACTTTTCCTCGATTAACAGCTCTCTGGTTAACACTGTTAAACGATATAGAACTACTTACAAAAATTATATCAGCTGCATGCTGAATGTGTTTTTATCTAAATATCCGTTTACTGCTGAATTAAAAAATGGAGAACGGATTGTAGTACATAATGGGACAGAGGCATTCTTTATTTCAAAAGGCAAAAAATCTTTAAAGTATGATCCCACAGAAATGCTCTTACATCTCAGTTTCAAGGAGTGGGATATTAAGTTTTTTGGTGCAGAAGAAAATGGAGACCTCTTTGGTATTTATGAGGAAGAGTTATACCGCTATTTAAATGTCAAGAATAAAGCTGTAATCGATGTGGGAGCCAATATTGGAGATTCATCAATTTACTTTGTATTGATGGGAGCTAAAAAAGTCATATCAATCGAACCCGAAAGGGACGCATATAACGCTGGAGTCAAAAATATTACTTTAAATGGGGTAGAGGATAGGATTGTTTTCATAAATGCCGCACTCAGTTATAAAGATGGGATTACCTGGGGAGAGATAGATAAAGGTATTGGAGCGAAATTTAAACAATCCAATGGAGGTTACATGTTTCGAACAGTAACCATAGATTCACTAATCAAGGATTATGATATCAAGGGAAATGATTGGGTTCTAAAACTAGACTGTGAAGGCTGCGAATATGACTCACTTTTGTCCACGAGTTATGAAAGTTTGAGGTCGTTTGCCGAGATTATTCTTGAGTTTCACAATGGTCCTTTTTTGATTTTGAAAAAACTTGAATCTTCAGGATTCAGAGTTTATAATATAAAAGCGGGTAATCTTGAAACGCGATTTGCTCCAAAGGAAAAGTTTGGTTTAATGCTCGCTGTTAGAGGGTGAATAATCATGAAAATGAAGCACATTAAAAACTTAAATGGAATAGTTTCACACTACCATTTAAAGAGAAAACCTAGGATTCTCTTCTTTTTTGTATTTTTATTTATTATCGAGGTTGCGTTCTTCTTCAGGTTATTGTCCGATTTCAATGGTTATATTTCTTACGGTAATTTTCCTACTTCATTTATGTATAATCTTACTCCTTTTACGAATATTTTCTGGAACATTTCTGGCGGTTTCCCACTGTATGATCCTTTTGTTAATCTTCTGAACATTTTTATTTTAAATGGTCCACTTTTCCTATTTGGAACGCTGATAGGCACAGATTGGGGTGTAAAGTTGTACATCACTGGGAGTGTGTTTTTATTGGGATTTTCATTTTACTATCTTCTTTCTGTCCTGAATATAAATGGATGGGGGAGGGAGATCGGTACTTTATTCCTTCTTTTCAATCCATTTCAACTCCAGCTTTATGGCTCAGGAGATTTTTCGATATTTATTGATTTGTCTTTTTTATTTTTATCACTAGCATTTCTTTATAAGGGATTGAACAAAGGATCTTTTTTCAACAAATACTTTTATATTTTTCTAGTATTTCTTCTCTTTACGATTCTGTATATTGAAATTTTCTATTTCGGAGTATTTATCAGCATAATATTCGCGCTGATAGTTATCGTCTATAGTTATCGTAAAGACGGAATTTCTACAATTCTTAAGAAATTTGTTTCATTCATTATTTCATTTGCTTTTATAGTCCCAATGTCATTGATTTACTTTCTCCCTCTATTTGCCAGTGGAATTTATGTCAGCTCTACTTCTCCTATTGTTTTATCTGTTGACCTTTTCAGAACTTACTCAGAGTCTATATTTAATCTTATGATTTTGAAGGGGTATCAACCCAATCTTGGGTGGATGTCTTCTGCTACCTTTGGGAAAATATACTTTCAAACTTGGCAATTACTTGAACTAGCTCTTGTTATATTTATACTACTCCAATCTATCCTTCTAAAAGGCATTAAGTATAAAGTAATTCTTTCTCTGCTTCTGATAGCGTTTCTCTTAGGTTCAGGTCTAAATAGTCCTTTGGCTAATCTAAATTTAATTCTATACCAGAAATTTCCTGGCTACCCTGTATTAAACACTTCTTATTGGTGGGAGTGGGTCATCGTTTCTCCACTTTACAGTGCAATCGTAGCCTTTTCACTAGATGATCTATCCAAAAACCCTCTAAAGAAAATTATCTCATTGCCTTCTCTCTCTAAAAAGACCCAGGTGAATATAGTTGTCAGTAAAAAAAATAAAGGAATTGATCATCCATTTTTCATCTTTTTCGTGGTCTTGATAGTAATAATATTGTTGATGCCAATCGTTACCCAAGGATATTACGGAGGGTATGACGGAATAAGAGAAAAAAATTTACCTAAGGACTATTTTATTGAACCTTATGTAGTCCAGTCGCTAGTTGGTAATAACTATACGGGCATAGCATATATAACCCCATCGAACTACGTCATTTATAACAATGGTTCTCAATATTTCGGCAACGTACTTATGGAATCTAACTCGTTTTACAGGACGCCGATCATATCATTTAATGGAGTTAGTTCTTTAAATGAGACAAATTTCTACTACTGGGTTTTTAAGTTATTTTATGAGAATCGTACAAAATTCTTTCCTGAGCTCATGGCGATGGCAGGAATCTCTTACTTTGTAACCTTGAATAATTTGTCTTCAATTTATTATGGGTCTTATTTTATGCCCTGGTCGTGGCATGTTAATCCAAATTCTCTTATGTCGTATCAGACAGGCGTTAAGAAGATTTACAGTTCAAATTCATACTCCATATACAAGAACGATTATTATAACGGAGAGGCAGTGTACGTAAATAGCTTTACCTTGGTTTCTGGTAGTTTTAATATTTTGAATAGAATGGCTTACGCGGGATTTAATCTTAGCAACTTGAACATTTTGTTCGCAAATGAAGCCAACGGTTTCAATGCAACGAGTTTACTGGCTAATACAACATTGATTGTTTCCTCTTCTGTAAATGAACTAAACTCATTAGGACTAGCATTGGATGAAAAAGCAAAACAAATTTCCCTAAATAGATATACCAATAACATATACTCAAACGTTTCATTATCCTGGGTAAACTCGTATGAAATGACTCAAAGTCCCGGAAGCATGTTAATCAACCGAACGCTTCAGTATGGCTACATCCCCTATATAACCTCTCAACCAAGTCCTTCATTAATTACTTATGGAAGGCACTTGCTAACCATTCCAGTCAGTATAAATTCATCCGGACTTCATTCTATTTGGATGCACGTATTATTTAGTTCCTCGGGTAACTCTTCCTTAGAGGTTTTGCTTAACGGTCAAGTGATAAAGTCTTTAATTACAAGCGCAGAATATAATGGAAGCAAGGGATATCAGTGGGTTAGAGTTGTAGCAAATATGACTAGTGGTCTGAATAACATCTCTTTTCTTTCTACTGATGGTTTGAATTCTATTAATTCACTGTATATTACTAGATTTGGCTCTGAAAGTGCAACAATGAAGGAAATCCTAGATGTGACAAGACACGAGCATATCCCTATTTATTTAATCTCATCAATATCGGATAACAACATCACCTTGCTCGGATATTTCAAATATAATTATAACAAAGGAAATACTCTATCCGAAGGAGATTATTTTAAAATTAGTAACCCAAAAATTCCGTCCATCTACAAGACAAATTGTGCAAATGTTAATATTTCAATTGTAGACACGAATAATTCACTTTATTCTGGCATAGGTTATTTCCAGGTACCCTCATTTGTTAAAACAACCTATCTAGAATTATACTCTTTTAGTAATTCTAGCAACACTGAAATTTATAATGAAGATAACTCCACTACGACAAATATTATAAATGGAAAGCCCACGTGGATAAGCATTCCAGAAAACCGTCCAGCTTCAGGCTCATATGTAAGATTTGATATTTTGACTGGTTCCGTAGGTCCTCTGAAGATTGTAGTTTCGTCTCTCGCTTCCCCTTTATGCTCTAATTCTTCCCTATTTTCACTTGCTGGACTCAAAAATTACTCTAACTTAATTCCACACAACTCTATTAAAGTAGTCCCCACTATTTATGGTTATAATATTTTCGCTTCAGGAAAATTGGATATATTGTTAAGAAATCCTTTCTATAACTCTTTTCTGGTCGGAAGCGGAAAATTGAAAACCCACTCAGTACTTGATGGAGTTGATACGCTCTTTGTACCTACATCGTCGTACAAAAACGTTTCCGTAATTTCATTTTCAGTAAAACAATTTACATATGGCATAATTAGTTTCGTAATTTCGACTTTTATATTTTTATTCGCTTTAATGATACAATATTTAAGGTCCAATAAAGAAATACATCTGTGAAGGAAAATTACTCCTATGAAAAATCATGGGCCGTCCCTGAATCAGGTGAATCTGTCCCCGCAATCTTGCCCTCACAGACTTGTGCATCCGCACACTCTGCAACGTACCATTCGTGACCTGGACAGAAAGGGGGAACGCAAGCTACAGCCCGAGGCTAGGTCTCCTCAAGTGATAAACCGCGTTCCCTGATTCATAGACTCATATTCTGAGCCTTAATAGATTATACAAGTGATAAAACAGGGCGAAGTCAGGATCAATGTCTCAGATGGCCATGAATGCAAAGGCTTCAGATAGCATAGCACAGTCAGTAAAAATAATAAGGGAGAAATTGCTTACAAAATCGTAAGATAATCTTTTTTCATAGGAGGAACAAAATTATGAAGATGTTATTCTTAATAGGGGAATTGTACGGTGAGGGGGCAGGTGCGAGTGAAGACCTCTTTCGAGTAATTGAAGGGCTGAAAAATAGATATGAAGATTTTGACTATTTCATAATAACACATAGATACCTTTATCCTTCTCCTAAATTTCCTATTAATAAAGTTCTATTGTGGCCTAGGTACTATTCAAGTGCTTTAGGCGATAGACGTCTTCAAAAGAAAATAATGGAGTATGATATGGTGTATATTAGGCAGACACTTGAATATGTACTACCCTCAATCAGAAGTGGTAAAAGGGTCATATTCAATTTACCGCACGTGGATGAACTTTCAATGTTACGTGGTAAGACAAAATTTCTTGCATTTTTTACAAGAATGATGATACATCCTCTTTTAAAAAATGTGGATATTGTAATAACGGCAACACCAGAATTCTCATCAGTTCTTTTAAATAAATTTAATATTAAGTCAATTGTCGTTCCAGATATCGTAGGTGACATATGGCTTAGTGCCATTGAACGCCGTCGCAGAAGAAGAATTTCAACTGGGGTTGATGTCAATCTTATACACGTTGGAGATTTTGAACTGGATGGGAGAAAGAGGACTGGTCAACTTTTAAATGTAATTAGAGGTGCATTAGAATCCTATCCAAAATTGAAATTAAGGATGGTCGGAATGAATAAATATAAAAGTTACTTGGCTAGTAAATATGCTGAAAATTTAGGCATTGAAGAGAATGTCATAATAGAAGACCATCTCTTATCTGAAGAACAACTGCTAGAAGAATATACTAAGTCAGACATTTATGTTACTACAACTACGTATGAAGGATTTTATAGACCTATTATAGAAGCATTTATGACAGGCATGCCTGCTATAGTTTATGATGCGAGGCTTATAACTCACAACCAGGGAATAATCGCTCAAGTAAATCATGTCCTAAAATCCGGGGCAGGTCTATTATTTGATGGTACGGTTACCTCGTTCTTGGAGGCGTTACGTGAGATTATAAAAAATTATAATTATTATAGTGAGAAGGCTGTTGAATATTCATATCAATTCAAATCTGAGAGGATTATCGATAAATACCAGAAAATTATAGATCATCTTAGAAATGGTCATAATGGGGCCAAAGGATTGGCTAAGCTATAGAAGGGGAGATAGTAGTGGGAAAATTTAATGAAATAACCGCAATAGTTAAAGGGACGAAAAAGTATAAAAATAATTTTAGATATTGGCCTTTAGTTTACTACCACATGGCAACAGGTAAATATCCTTTTTGGGCGACAACTAGAGATGGCAGGAAGGTGAGGATTCATGGCATTAATGAACTCTTCCTATTAATGGCTCAGGTTCATGACTATGAGTATAATGAGGGTGAAAAAACGTTGATTTTAAATTTTCTTGGGAAAAATCTTTACTTTTACGGTACTGAAAGAAATGGAGACATACCCAGTGTATTCTTCGGTCGGGATTACGACTCATTAGATGTAAAAGGCAAAGATGTTTTGGATATAGGTGCAAATATTGGAGATTCAACGGTATTCTTCTGCGTCAAGGGAGCAAGAAGGGTCATAGCTGTAGAACCATTTGAAAATTCATTCAACTTTTGTGAAAAAAATGTCAAAGCAAATGGATGTGACAAGGTTGTGAAAGTTCTAAATGTTGGAATAGGCAGCATGACAGGTTCTATCTCGATTCCAACTGACCAGGATTTTTCAACAATAGACAATCTGATGAAGAATCGAAAAGATACTGAGAGGAGCACGATGGTTCCAGTATACTCCCTCCAATCTATCTTGTATCAGGAGAAAATAGAAGATGGGGTGCTAAAAATGGACTGCGAAGGATGTGAATACGATGTCATACTCTCTTCCAAAATTGAAACGCTGAGGAAAATTGAGGAATATTCTATTGAGTATCACTACGACCCCTTTCCACTCATCAAAAAGCTTAAGGAAGCTGGTTTTGACGTTACGTTTAAGAGTTCTGGAGGTCCGTCGTATAATCGATCTACAAAGACCGCTATGACCACCGGAATAATATATGCAAAGAGAAGCGGAGACTGAGACAATGTTCATCAAGATGCCGCTTCCTTTCCTCTTGGTCCTAATCATCGGAGAGATAACCGCGATAAAATGCCAAGGATAGCTCTATTTGCATATTCCTTTCTCCCCGGCCAGGGAGGGGGGGAGCAATACAACATTACTCTGGCAAGCGGGCTAGTCCAAAGCGGGGAAGAAGTATTTGTCATAACTCCTCAAAAAGCTGGAGGCAACGATTCGCTTCCGTTCCCAGTAATAAGAATAAGAAGCGGGATAATTGAATCGCTGATCGATATGTATAGAAATTTAAAAGAAATCAAACCAGATTTACTTCACATTTCTGGCCCGACTCCGATTGATTACCTAATAATACCTTTCGCAAAGGTAGCCCAGATTCCAATAATATTGACATATCATGCAGACTTTCCTTCGCATTTCGGGCAATTTCTGAATAGGTTAATTTTTATTTTCGGGCGTGGATTTACGAGAATACTTGTACAAACGGAAAGGGATAGACAAAACCTAATTAAAAGGGGAATAAAGGAAAAACAAATCATTGCATTTCCATTCAATGGTGTCGACGAAAGGGTTTTCAGGAAAATAAACCATGAAGATAGGGATATAGATTTATTATTCATTGGAAAGATGGACAGGGAACACTCCTATAAAGGTCACTGGAAGCTATTGGAAATAATAAAGGAGGTCAGAAAGGGTAAAGGTGCCAGTTTTTCTATTTGCATAGTTGGCGGCGGTCAGGATTTGCCAGAATTTATCGAAAAGTCTATTCGTGAAGAGTTGAACTTAATCATTGAAACCAATCTGAGTGATGATGAGCTTGTGCTCTTACTTAATAGAGCTAAAACCATCATATTACCATCTACTAGCAATGCTGAGGGTTTCGGCAGGGTGATATTAGAGGCATTATTCTGTGGTGTTGTTCCTATACTATCTAAATATGCAGGATCTTCAGAGATTGTACGTAAATATGGTACTGGAGCAATAATAGACCCATTTGATATTGAAGGAACTGCTAAGGTGATAACTGATCTGCTGAGTGACGATACAAAGTTGTCAGAATTTAGAATCAACACAACTAAGATGTTGTCGGATGGACCATTTACGATAAACAGAACAGTTAAGGAGACTGTTGATATCTATAGGGAAGTGATAGAACAATATCAGGCACATACGAGGTTAAAAAAGCTATTCTAACAGACATCCCTCTAGTTTGTTTAAATAATGGATCCATCCATTACTAATGGCTAGAGCATAACAGGCATTTGACATATCTTGGAATAATTGGTCATTCCTGAATATTTTTGAAACTTTTTGGGAAACTTCTATTAAATTAGTCTCGTCTACGAGAAATCCTTGTTTTCCATCTTCAATTAGAAACGAAGCTCCAATCGATTTAGATATAACAACAGGACAGCCGTGTCCTATTGCCTCTAATATTGCTTGGCCAGTTCCGCTTTCATTGAAGCCCAGTCTAACGAACACCTTGGTCCTATCGTAAAGCTCTGAAAGTTCTTCCTCTGAGAGTTCTTTTTTGATAACGAGAGAATTGCTGTAACCAGTTCGTATTACATCTCTCATAAATTCTGAATACTCATCTTCGTAATCCCAGCGTCCAGCCATAACCAACACTATATCCTTGGGAAGTAATCTCCTCAATTCAAGATAAGCCTCTGGATGCCTGAATTTTGACCATTTTGAAACAACCGTTACAAATTCTCTATCAAGGTTTTTTACAGGAAATATGTCTATTCCATAATCTATCACGGCACCCTTCCTGCCTACGTTGATTTGCGTTTCAGTGTTGCGAGCTATACTTTCTGATGTAAACACTATTCTATGAGAAAAATAGAATGCAAACCTAGCCGCAATAGACGCGACCAAATTAATAAATTTTTGCCTGAGACTTTTTTTATTATTATTTTCCAAAAAGAGGAAGGGGTTATCGTGTAGTATCAGTACAATATTCCTTCTGAAAATGACACAGAATGGTAGTACCATCAATCCTGACAAGAGCTGATGCGCAATTATTACATCAGGCATTTGCGACCTTAAGAATCTAAAAAGTTTTAGAACATTACTAGTTAAACCACCCTGTATTGAAACAGTGAGTCCAGGGAAAAAATATGAAATATCCTTGCCTCTCCCACTTATTATGGGTACAAGAGATTGAATGAATACAATCCCGGCTTTAATTAGTTCATCAAGATATGAAATATTCAAATTAGTATCTGATGTAACTAGAGTCACATTAAACCCTTTGTCTCTGAAGAAATAATATTCCTTCAACATAACCTTCGGGAGTCCACCTTTAGGTATGTTCCAAGAATAGATGACGATTTTTTTCTTTACTGTCAAAATCTTGTTCCACCAGTTTGTTATTAAGAAATATGTATTAAACGTTTATTTGGAACTATTCTGTCCTTCCCTTCAATCGCAACCTTTTATATAACCTTCCCATATTTCTCCAAAATGAAGGTAGCTTTGATAAGTGTCATTCACAGTCATGGTAAAATTCTTGCGGATAGCGGAACAACTCTTCTCCTCGCATTTGAAGAATTGAGTGAAGTAGGCCTACTCGATGTCTATACTCAGATAGAAAATGAAGGAAACCCCTTCGTCACAAACAAAGCCAAAATTATCCCTATTATGGACCCACAAAGGCCACTTACATATTTAAAACTCCTCAGAATGATTGCAAAATCCAAATACGACAGTATCATTGTAAATTCCATGCCAACATCACAGGGGAATAAGAATTTACCTAACATTCTTTATCTCATCTTGCCTATAACCTGGTCTAGAATATATGGCCTAAAAGTTTCTGTTTTGTATCACAATTCGCCATTTCTCAATGAAGTCAAGAAGCTTGGCTATTCGGGATTAAAAAATAGATTTAAGTCTTTTGTTATAAAGGCAATAGAGAGAAGAATGTACTCATCTTGTGACGTGTACTTCCTGCTGAAGCTTTATGCTGAGAGGATAAAGGAAATAATTCCAAATGCAAGGGTCAATTGGATCAATGGGGGAGGAATTAGCGGTTTCCCAATCTTATATTTGAATAAAAAACTGGCCTTAGAATCTGTAGTGAAAATCCCATCAGACAAAAGCCCAACTGTTCTCATATACGGATCGTGGGGACCCCAAAAGGACATTAGAAGTGCACTTCAGGCACTGAAAATGGTAAAGGATTCAGAATTCCGGATTACGACCGTAGTGGCGGGGGATGCAAATCTACATTTTTCCAATTATTTTTGTACTTTTGAAGGAATCATTTCCGAATATAAGGAAGCGATAGACAAGAGAACCGGGTATGTGCAGGAGGCGGATGTTTATTCAATTTTCATGGAAGCTGACATTATCGTTCTGCCCTATATTGTTCCGGGTGGTTTTTCTGGGGTATTATCCATATCAATGTTATTCGGGTTAGATATAATTGTTCCAGAATTTGAAGAGTATAAAGAAGAAGCAGCAGGATACGGGAGAGTTCACTTTGTATCTAAGAACTTTAGTCCAACTGAAATTGCTGCAAAAATTGAAGATATACTCAGAAAAAGTGATATAGAAGAAGAGAGAGTTATAGAACCTGCACCTAGGTTCAGGCAGTTTATAGACGAAATTAAAAATTCAGGGATTTTAGAATTAGACTCCCGCGCGAGTGAATTGAGGACTTTGGGTTGAATCTCCAGGAGTCCGGTAAATTTGATAATAAATTATTAATAGGTTTCATTTATCAAAAAAAGTAATGCAAGCAGTTGAACCTCAAAATCTTACGATACCATCAGTTACGATCATAATTCCAGCGTACAATGAGGAGAAAAGGATAGGTAGGGTCTTGGATGAAATCACAGAATTTATGTCCGCAAATAATCTGAAATGGGATGTCATAGTATCTGTGGACGGTAACGACTGCACCGACAAGGTTGCTCAAAGCTACGCAGAAAAGTGTCCCATGCTCTCACTGAACAAAAAGGGAGGAAGGAGCGGGAAGGGGGAAGCGATAAGGAGAGCAATGAAGGACGTCACAGGCGATTTTTGTATAATAATGGATGCCGACGGGTCTATAAGCCTCAGGGATGTCGTAGAGAATTTAAAATACACTTCCACCTCCGACATGATAATTTTTGACAGGTACTCAAGTAAGGAGAACAGTATTCCGATTTTCAGGAAGATACCTTCCAGAGGGTACAATCTGCTCGTCAGAACCTTGTTCAAAATTGATGTGAACGACACGCAATGCGGATACATTATTCTGAGGTCCAATGTGGCAAAGGAAGCATTCAATAAAGTCAGGATCACCAATGGTTTCTTCTACGTCCCTCTCATCTATTATGTAATAAAAATGGGAGGTAAAATAAAGGAAATTCCGATAAAATATGTATATAATGAAAATAGTAAATTTAAGGTATCATCAATGGTCATTGGTGGTGGAATATCGCTTTTCGCATTTAGGTTGAGGCACTCCAGATTCTACAAATACTTTCCACACTGGGCTACAGAATTATATTTAAGAAAATTCAGGTGGATTTAGAGTTCTTACCTGACGTTTCTGAAATTTCTTTGACCATTTCCCTTACACCATCCCTTACAGTAAATTTTGGCTCAAATTTTAGCTCTTCTTTCGCCTTTTTAACATCTGCTAGTGTGAACATTTGGTAGCTATTCAGGGGATTTGACACGTATTCAGCTTCACCCTGATAACCCATCTCTTCCTTTACTATTTGGAAGATTGAGTTGAAATCTGCTGTTCTGCCGGTGCCGACGTTATAGGCTTCTCCAGGAGTCCCGTTTTTCATCGCGAGTACAGATGCTCTTGCTGAATCATCAACATATATGAAATCCCTGCTCTGTTTCCCGTCTCCGAAGATGATTGGTCTCTTATTGTTTCTAATTGCGTCTATGAATTTCCAGATGACGCTGGAATATTCCCCCTTGCTGTTCTCCCCAATTCCATAAGTGTTGAAGTACCTGAGGGAAATTATTTCCAAACCAAATTTGCTTATGAGCATAGCGGTCATTTCGTTTATCCTCTTTGTGATCGGGTAAAAGTTTGAATAATTCTCTGGCAACTGAGTTTCAACTGCTGCCTGCTTCATATTCCCATATATAGATGAGGAAGAAGCTAGAATGACCCTTTTCACATTGTTCTTTGCGCTCGCTGCTAGAACGTTGTACGTCCCTATTACATTAACCTCATATCCCTCCCCAGTCAAATTCTCGAATTCAGGGGGGGAAGTCACTGCAGCTAGGTGGAAGACGTAGTCAATTCCGCTGCATGCCTTTTCCAGCATCTTCAAATTGCGAACGTCGCTCATTACATGGTAGTCCGATTCAGAATTCTTGTCCTTTATGTCATAGGTTCCGACAGTATTTCCCTCATCCTTGAGAATCTTGACGATATTTCTGCCTATGAAGCCTGATCCGCCGGTTACAAGGATATTCATCCAGACACATAATAAATAAAACAATAAATCTCTATCTGTTATGACAGAATGGCCCACAATAACTAAACCTTTTGAAAGTAACAGGAAACTGTTATTAATATAATGGTATTCTTTTTCAATATGCTAAACAGGATGGTAATGACTCGTGCACCTCTGAGGATAACGTTCGTAGGAGGTGGAACGGACTTACCTTTCTACTATGAGAAGAGGGATTATGGTGCTGTTGTTTCATCCGCCATTAATAAATACATCTACGTGACGGTGAACAGAAAATTCGACAGCAATATCAGGGTCAGCTACTCGAAGACTGAGATAGTTGATTCAGTAGATAAGATAGAGCATCCCACTGTAAGGGAATCGTTGAGGTTACTTGGCATTGAAAATGGAATCGAGATCGTGAGCATATCAGACATTCCATCTAAGGGTACAGGTCTTGGCTCAAGCAGCGCATTTGTTGTTGCTCTACTTCACGCCCTCCATAGCTTCAAGGGAGAATTTGTAAATGCCGAAGAGCTTGCGAGGGAAGCAGTGAAGATTGAAAGGGAGATTCTCAGGGAAGAGGGGGGCAGGCAGGACCAGTACATTGCAGCGCACGGTGGCATAAACCTGATGAAATTTATGAGCGATGGGAGTGTTAATATGACAAGTGCAATATCCCACGACAGCAGCCTTAAACGGATCGAGGACTCATTACTGCTACTTTACACCACCAGGGAAAGAAGCTCAACTGAAATACATAGAGACCAAATATTAAATTCAAAGGAGAAAATGGAAACGTACGACGAGATGAAGAAACTGGCGGAAGTTACGTTCAAAGCCATATGTGAGGGGGATGTAAGTGCCCTTGGGGAATTCATGAACAGGAACTGGGAGATGAAGAAATCCCTTTCCAGCAAGATAAGTGACAAGTGGATTGACGAGAAGTATGAGAGAGCGATGAAGCTGGGTGCAAAAGGTGGTAAACTTGTTGGAGCAGGAGGAGGTGGATTCCTTCTGCTTGTTGCTGAACCTGAGAAACACAACTCAATCACGAAAGAACTTGGGCTTAGGAAGATAGACTTCAAACTCAGCTATTCTGGAAGCAAGGTGATTTTCGTTGGAGATTGATCCCAAGAAACTAGAGAAGTATATC
>JAKAUD010000146.1 GCA_021827885.1 Thermoplasmata archaeon
AAAGTATTGAATCAAGATCCGGAAAACCTGTGAGCAGGGTAATGGAAGCATGGATAAACAGACCCGGGTACCCGTATTTATCTGTGAAGAGAAAAGCTGACAAGATAGAAATAAAACAGAAGAAATTCTATCTTGACGGTTCGTCATCAAATGATCTCTGGCCGGTGCCTATAACCATCAGAAGGAAAAACAAAATCGAATCGATTCTTCTGGAAAAGGAATCGATCGAAATAGAAGGAAAGGATTTTGTCAAGCTGAATGCATCAGAGACTGGCTTTTACAGAGTTCTTTATGATGAGGCATTATATGGTGAATTACTGTCCAACCTGGACGATCTTACATTTGAGGACAGATGGGGAATCGCTTCAGACCTATTTGCCTTCCTTGTTTCTGGCCACATAAATATATTGACCTATCTGGATCATGTCAGGAAATTTGAAAACGAAGATGAATATTCCGTAGTTCAGGAAGTATCCTCAAATCTTCAGCAGTTGTTACTTATCAACCCGAAGAACGCAAGAATAAAAGAAATAGCTACAAGATTTTACCGCAAACAGCTTCAGAGAATCGGAGAGAAATCCACCGGAGACGACATCAACGAAGGCATTCTTAGAGGAATGCTCAACTCCAGACTTTCCGACATAGATCCAGAACATGCTGCAAAACTTTCCGGCCTGTTCCAGACAATTGAAAAACAGGATCCAAACATGAGGACAGCTATTGCCATAGCGGCTGCAAGGCAATTTGGAAAGATAGACCCACTCATAGAGAAATTCCTGAATCTCAAGAGTGACGAGGACCGGGTGAAGGTTATTTCTGCAATGGGAATGGTTCCCGGCAAGGATGCAATGGACAAAGTCATCCAATTAATGGATAAAGGAAAAATAAAGAAGCAGGACATAACGTCATATTTCACTTCAATGGGAATTGAACCATTGAACCGGGAACTTGCTTTCAAGATGCTCCCGGAAATTGTAAAGCGCATGAGTGATGTCTTCGTTGGAACAGGCACTCCGTCGAGACTGGTATATCAGCTCACGCAGTATATTGGACTTGGCAGGCTTAAGGAGACTAAATCCCTTCTTGAAAAGATAAGGACTCCACTGATAGATCAGGGAATATCAAAAGGTCTTGAAAGCCTCGAAATAAACGAGAAACTGCTTCTCTCTATCAGTTAATATTTCCTATCTTTTTAAGGCAAATTAGTTATATTTCTTGTAAGCATATTGATCTGAAGTATCATGGATGAGAATAACACACCGTACCTGGTTTATTTCAAAAGGACACCTTTCTCAAGATCGAGACCTGCTGATCCGGAACGCGACGTTTTTAATGGAATCCGGATGGATGAGGCCTTGTCCCGACTTATTAACGATTCAATTGAGCAGACTGGAGTGAGACCTGAGGAGATATCTGATGTAATATCAGGCTGTGCAATCCAGGCTGACGAGAACTGGATGTATGGTGGAAAACACCCCGCTCTTCTATCAAGACTGCCGGTTACAGTGCCGTCGATGGCTCTTGACAGGGCCTGCTCATCTTCACTCAATGCAGTCACCATAGGAGCAATGGAGATCATGACGGGAAATGCGGACATTGTGCTCGCCGGTGGAATGGAACATATGACCCATGTACCGCTGTCAAACAATCCGCATGTTAAACCCAATCTGAAGCTACTGGTGCGGCCTGAATACATGAAACTAGACATGAATACAGGTTATTCTATGGGTCTGACAGCTGAGAAACTTGCCGGTCTCAGAGGGATAGAGAGGAGGGAAATGGATGAATTTTCTTTAAGAAGCCATAAACTCGCCTCTGAATCTCAGGCTTCTTTTATCAGGGATGAGATCCTTCCGATAGAGGTCGAGTCACAGGGTAAAATGATCAAGGTAGAAAAGGATCAGTCTATAAGGGCAGATACAACTATTGAACAGCTTGAAAAGCTTCAACCTGCTTTTAAACAGGGTGGCAGCATAACAGCGGGAAACTCATCGCCGCTTAACGCAGGTGCATCGCTTGTAATGGTTATGTCAGGTCGCAAGGTCAGGGAATACGGAATCAAGCCGATGAGCAGGATAAAGTCCTTCGGCTGGGCTGCGGTTGAACCATCCATAATGGGTGAAGGGCCTGTCCCGGCATCTAGAAAGGCACTGGCCTCTGCCGGTCTCTCGGCCGATGATATTGATCTATGGGAGATCAACGAGGCATTCGCAGTGGTTGTGCTTAATGCAATGAAAGAGCTTTCGATACCACTCGACAGGGTAAACATACATGGTGGGGCGATATCAATCGGGCATCCGCTGGGAGCAACTGGTGCAAGACTTGCCGGTACACTCTCAAGATCACTGCAGGAGAAAGGGAAGGACTTTGGAATGGCAACGCTGTGCGTCGGCGGTGGTCAGGGATATTCCGTATTATTTGAGAGGGTGTGATTGAAATGGATTTCGATTTGCCTCAGGACATTGAAGACCATAAAAAAAAGGTGCAGGATTTCGCTCGAAGTGAATTTACTCAAGAACTTGCCAGAAAGTACGATCAGGAAGAGAAGTTTCCATTTGATTTGAAGAAGAAGGCCTTTGATCAGGGAATTGTAGATTTTTCAAGCCCTTGGAAAAGTCTTGTTGCAATCGAGGAACTATGCAGGGTAGATCCCGGTCTGGGTATCTCTGTTACTGTTCCATATTTTGGTGCAGAGACAATTATGCTCTTCGGCAGCGACACACTTAAGGAGAAATACCTTGCAAAGGTGAATGCAGGTAAGGCAATCATGGGTCTCGCTGTAACTGAACCTGGTGGGGGAAGCGATGTTGCTGGAATCAAGACTGAAGCCAAGAAAGTTGGTTCCAAATACGTAATAAACGGTTCCAAGATGTTCATTACAAACGGATCAATAGCTGACTTCTTTGTCATGCTGGTTCGCACGTCGAAACCCGATGACAAGAGGCATCACGGCCTTAGCGTGCTCGTGGTTGACTCAAACTCAAAAGGGTTTACCTCAAACAAGCTCACAGGAAAGCTTGGTGTCAGGGCAACTGACACTGCTGAGCTGATACTGAATGATGTCGAAGTCCCTGAGGAAAACCTTGTAGGCGAGGAAGGAAAAGGCTTCTACTACATAATGACGTTTTTCAACATAAGCAGGATTTTTGTTGCTGCACAGGGATTGGGTGTCGCTCAGGGCAGTCTGGATCGCACAATGGAAATACTTAAGACAATGCCTGATAGTTACAGAAATTTGGAGAACGTCAGCTTCACGATAGCCGAAATGGCCACAAGGATAGAAGCAGCAAAGCTGCTTACATACAAAGCTGCATCGTACCTTTTCCAGTTCAAGCCTAAACCAGAAATAACGAGCATGGCCAAGGCATATGCATCAGAAACTGCAGTCTACTGC
This sequence comes from Thermoplasmata archaeon, assembly GCA_021827885.1. The sequence continues at coordinate 3,395 of JAKAUD010000146.1, forward strand.
GCTGAAAAAGCACTTGAGATTACAGGTCTTAAAGGAATAACGGGTGACCTTGAAAGATACTTCAGGGACGCAAAGATCCTTGAAATATGGGAAGGGACAAGTGAAATTGAAAAACTTGTTATTTCGAGGTTTCTCAATAAGGAGGTGGCTCAGTAATGCCGGAAGACCAGACGGAAATGCTTGTTTCAGCGGTGGATGAATTCTGCAGGAAATTTATTGAAGGTCAGGCTCTAAGGATAGAAAGAACTGGTCTGGATAAGGATTTGATTGAAAAACTTGGTTCTCAGGGGTTTATCGCTCTGAAGTTTCCAGAAGAGTACGGCGGTTCACTTTTGCCTGACGATGCATATTTACAGGTTCTCAGAACATTTGCATCTTATTCACCGTCCGTTTCTCTATTCATAGCGGTGCAGAACTCAATTATTTTCCCGCTGCTGGTTAAAGCAGGAGAAACTGCGGAAATACTCAAGGAAATTGCCGCAGGCAAGAAATCAGCAGGTTTTTCGCTTTCCTCGTCCACAATGAGCAAGGAATCACTTGGAACTCTGAGTTTCTCAGGAAAATCTTCTGCAGGAATCAAGAATTACATTCTTGGCCCAGGGCTTGATCTTCTCCTGGTTTCCGCAGACTCCCTGCCAGATGCACTTCTCCTCTTTACATCGGGATTTGCAATAAAGGAGAAATATCCAGTTCTCGGTTTCAGGGGGCTTGGAATCTCATCAGTAGAATTCTCTGATTCATCGTGCATCGTAATTTCAAAGGAAAATGGGCGTTCAATGATAGAATCTACAATAAGAAATATGGGGAATGCAGTTTCAGCAATAGCTTTGGGCATCGCAAATGGGGCGATTGGTAAAGCTATGGAATATTCAAAGGTTAGAAGCACGTTTGGCCACCTGTTAATGGATTATGAACCTGTTGCTTATCCTCTCTCAATAATGAAAAGTGAAATTGATGATCTTTCATCATACATTGCTAAGTGGGATTCGCTTTCTGAAACGGAAAAACTGTCCATCAAGATACGATCTGTTGAGATCTCCATAAAGGCATCAAGACAATCGATCCAGTCTCACGGCGGATACGGCTACCTGCAGGACTTCGGTGTTGAAAAATTCTATAGGGATTCGGCCACATTGCCTGCTTTGTTCATGGAGGGGCAGTCAGACAAGATATCGTTGTCAGAACTTTCTTACAATGGGAAGGCTGGCTTCCTTTAGGGTCTTCAATCAGTATCCAGGCCTGATCAGACCACCGATAAGACCGCCGACAGCAGGTATCAGGACAAGGTAGAACATCGTCTTCTCAACTATGGTAAGCGTTGAATCAAGAACTAGGACATACAGCTGCATATCAGCCTTTTCTATGACAGCGAACTGTGTGAAATATGGCATTGTGTTATAAAGAAAGATATCACCATTCAGAACTGCAAGTGTTATCACTACTGCAACAAGGACAAATCCTGCTATAATAGTAGAAAGAACCCCTCTCGCAACACCCCTGCTTACAATACCAGCAATAAGGCCAGCAAAGATGATTGCATAAACTGAAATCAGGGCGAAAAACGGTATCAGAATGAGGGCAACAACAACTCCTCCGATGAAGCTTCCAAATCTTTTGGGGGTTTTAATCATTTAAAAGTTGTATCGGACATCTTTATATAACCGTTTTTATAGGTGAATTGAGGCATCATTATCTTTATTCTGTTCAGATAGTGATGGGTGAAGAGGCATTGAACTATTGACTGCGACCTTTAGTATATTTTTTCCTCATCATCAGGATAGTTATAATTGTAACAAGAGCAATTACTGCAATAATTGTAATAAATAAGAACAGAACAGTAGAAAAGAAGCTTGGGTATAGTTCATTCATAACGAGAGTAACAGATGAACTGGAGTTCACATTTATATTCCTCGATATTGTCTGCGATATGGGTGTCAGATCATATTCTCCATTATAGTTTACTGAAATATTTACTGTCTATTTGTTGCATAGAGTGCTCCGTTTATAATGTAATAGTTGTGGGCTGTATTGTCTGTAGCATTGATTGCGATTATGTAATTTCAAGGAGCAAAACCACCACAATTAAAGGAGAATACATACTCTCTCGAAAATGAAAATGCAGAGCACGTTGTAACTAGATGCAATTGTCAGGGTAAGATGCATTTTACGTATATGTTATATTATAGTTTAAGGGCCAGTTTACAAAATCATATTGACCGGGTGGATCAGAAGCATTAACTGGCACACTAACGGATCTATTATTAGTTAAAACTATCACTGAGGAATATGCTTAGTGATGCATCTTTGTACCAATATACCTGAATTTATTGTAATCTGTGGAATCACGATTCCAATAATGGATCTAATATATAGTATATTGATATAATCGATCCATGGTTTCGGTTGTTACCTCTAAGGGCGGCAAGGAGACACCTTATCTTACTTTTGACAGGGGTAGCTGGAAAGACCTCAGGAATTCCACCCCTTTGACCCTTAATACAGAAGATCTTGAAGAAATTAAGGGAATAAATGAAAATATATCGCTGGACGAGGTTTCTGACATTTACCTTCCAATTTCCAGGCTCCTTCACCTCTATTACAAGGCGTCCAGGGCACTTTATCGTGCCAGAAGACAATTTCTAGGAATTGAACATGAAAAGATAACATTCATAATAGGAATCGCAGGGAGCGTAGCTGTTGGAAAAAGCACGACAGCAAGGTTGCTGAGAACGCTCATCTCCTCATGGCCCGGCTCACCAAAGGTAGATCTCATTCCAACCGATGGTTTCATATATCCAAATAGCGTGTTAATTGAAAGAAACATATTGAATAGAAAGGGTTTTCCAGAAAGCTATAACATACGAAGTCTGATATCATTTCTCTACGATCTGAAATCCGGTATCGGTAACCTGAAGGTTCCAGTTTACTCCCACCTGACATATGATATCATACCGGATAAATTCATCACTGTGGACAGGCCTGACATCCTTTTACTTGAAGGTCTGAATGTTCTGCAAACACCGCAATCAAGAGAAGTAAGGGAACCACAGTTTTTCGTGTCTGATTTTTTTGATTTTTCTATATACATAGATGCGGACCCATCTTATATAAAAAAATGGTTCATTGAGAGATTCAAGGTTCTTATGAGAACGGCGTTCTCCAAGAAGGAATCATATTTTAACTCATACTCGAGGCTCTCGATCGATGAGGCGGAAAGTGTTGCTGGAAAGATCTGGGATGAAATAAATGCTGTGAATCTGGTGGAAAACATTGCGCCTACTAAGTACCATGCACATCTGATACTCGAAAAGAACATCGATCATACCATAGATCATGTGCTGATGAGAAGGATATAATCTTGAAAGAAAACATGAATAATATTTAAAAAATAGAAAAGAATAAAGAACATAAGCATTATCCACCCGCAACAATGGAGACCGAACAAAACAGCAACTACATGCTTCCGGTAATAGGTTCTTTCCTGGGCTGGCTGATGGATGGATATGTTACAATTTCCTATTTGATCCAGGAATCCACAATCCAACCCCTGTTTTTTCCCGGTGACCTTTACATAGTGTATTTCTTTCTATTTGTAGTTAATGGGATAGCAAGAGCTATCGGTGCAGCCTTTTTAGGCAACTTCATAGGTGACAGGCTGGGAAGAAAGAGAATGATGGTTGTTACGATCCTGATATTCTCGTTATCAAGCTTCTCACTCGGTTTTCTTCCGACTTATGCACAGATAGGACCTGCTGCTCCTGTCATAATGGGTGTTCTTTTATTCATGATGGGACTTTTTGCAGGAGCCGAGTATGGAGGGGGAACCGCACTCTCTATGGAAAGCGTTCCGATGGAAAAGAGAAACCTAATGGGTGCTTTTGTTCAGAGCGGATTTGGCGTTGGTTATGCAATTCTAGGGTTCGTCTATTTTATAATATCCAGTGTGACCGGTCCAGCTTATGTCACAATCGGTTGGAGGATACTTTTCATCACAACTATCATCCCGGGTCTTTCCGCTTTTGGAATCCGGTTCTTCATGCCGGAATCAAAGGTATTTGAAACCGCCAAAAAAAAGAAAGAGATATACAGGTCTCCTCTTCTTAAACTTGTGAAGGATTCCTGGAAAGTCATTCTGGTTCTATTGGCGATTACCGGTGGATTGTTGTTCATCGACACCGCCACATTCAGCCTATACCCAACAATATTCCAGGAGGTTGATGGATTTACAAGACCGACAACCGGTTTCTGGGTAGCTATTATAAATCTGATCTCCATCGCTGGCGTTATTCTTGGAGGTACCTTCGCAAGATTTTCCAATAAAAGACTTATACACATGTTCCGTTATTCTGTGATATTCCTGATTGCAACTATCATAATTGACATGTTCGCATTTTCACACTCCTTATTAGATGTGGTGGTTGCCTTTTCCGTCCAGGCATTCTTCGAGGCAATGATATTCTCGTCGCTACCTGCATTCATGTCGGAATCCTTCAGTAAGCTATACAGGACAACAGGAGTCGGTTTCGTCTATAACCTCGGTTCAACATTAGGTTCCCTGGCAATCCTTGTTATACCAACCTTTTCGCTAATTTACGGCTGGAAGTTATTCTGGCTATTCTCAGTGGTTGGTGCCACTCTGATAATGTTGCTTGGAATGTCCATTTCAGCCAGAATGGTTGCTGAGTCTGATAAAAGAGTTGATGCCATTACACAGTAAATATCACTCTTCGTATACTGTCTTTCCCTCTCCGATCACATTTACAGGATGGCTTGTGAATTCAAATGGGTCACTGTTCCAGACCACCAGGGAGGCCAGATAGCCCTTCCTGATCGAACCCAATTTTTCAGCACCAATTATTTCTGCAGTTGATTTTGTCAATCGTGATACCGCCTCAGGCTTACTCATTCCGAACCTGACAAAATGCCTCATTGTCAGGAATATATTACGCTGCAGGATCACTGGATGGTCGCTCATCATTCCAAAGTTGACACCCGATTCATGAACTGTCCTGCAATTCCTCCAGGTTTCATGCTTCAGTTCAACTTTATAAGGATGGGAGTCCAACGGTCCGTAAATTAATGGAATATTATTCTTCTTCAACTAAAGAAACGGCTCATGTCTGAATATATCGAGTCCATGGTTAACAACGAATTTGAAACCAAATTCCTTAGAAAGCTGGATTGCAGTGTAGAGATCATCCTCCTTGTGAAGATGGATCATCATCTTGTATTTTCCAGAAAGAATATCCATGAATACTTCCGTCAGTGGTTCAATTTCCTCCAATATCTTTTTCTTTTTCCTTAAAAGTTCCTTCGCTTTAACTGCCTTGGCGAAATTTTCCCTCAGAAGAGCAACAGCACCCATTCTCGTGTTTGGGCATTTCCCATGCCATTCGACTGTACTCCTAGGATTATAGCCAAGCGCAGCTTTGATCCCAATTTCCTTGACAAAGGCATCTCTTGTGTTGTTTGCAAAATTTCTGATCAGAGCAGCTTTGCCACCTATTGGATTTCCACTCCCAGGGAGCACTGTGGAATATAGAACTCCGGCCTCAACAGACTCCTTGAATGCATGATCATACATGTCTACGCTGTCAATTGCCCTGACGAGTGGATATATTGAGTCCATATGCTCGTTAGCCTCACTCTCTGTGTAAGGTTCTCCATCTCGATCCATACCTATGTGACTATGACCGTCAAGAAAAGCTGGGGTTACAACACCCTCAGCAATTATCTCACCATCAGGTTTCTTTGAGCCAACATATTTTATCTCAGAATCAAAACCAACATACTGATCTTTTAAGACCTTCTCACCATCGTACAGGTACTTTGCTTTCACTACTTTCATATAATCATGGGAATGTCTACGTATAAAATAAGATCAATCTGATCCAAAAAGATAGATACGCAAATTGCAATCTGGAGTCAGTGAAGGGCTCTAATATCAGGAAGAGATACATCCTGCTGAAAGCAAACAATGAAAATCTCAATGCAACTGTTAATGATCTATACCGAAAATTTGGCACCAAATTAAAGTGGATAAATGGGGATAATGCCATTGTATTGACCGATCAATTCCAGAAGGACGTTATATGCCAGTATATTCAGAATAAAACGGGTGTTTCGATAATCACAGTCAGCGGGACTATAAAAAAATGCAAATCACTTCTTAACATACCGAAGCTCCAGGCCGGATAAAGTTTGAACTTCAAGATCCGAAAGTTGAAGTTTCGTTGCAACTTCCTCAAAAACCTGGCCAGAGGTTCTTGCTAGTTTCTGAAAAAACCATTTCTGGTCTGAAACTGTTGAGTCTGATGCATGTGTATACCTTGCCAGTTTGTTTAGGGCAGATCTCCTTGCATTCCTGGAATCTTTCATAGATGACATTTTGCCTAGATATCCTGGAAATTGAAACTTCAGGAAATGTTTTTCCGATCTTGTTATCGATGATCCAATCAGAGCTGCAAGCTCCTGTGAATACGATAAAAATGCGAAATGCTGCTTCCTTATAACCAAATTAGCATATAAATCTGCAATCGAAAGAATATTATATGATTCATCGAGATCTTCAATATCCTTTGCAGCGCCTGAGAGGTTATTATCTATCCAGAGTTGAAACATGTCCGGCGTCACATCTAGATCAACAATGGACTGAAGAGAAAGGTCTGGATCTCTTAATACTAATACATTCTCGAGTGCTTTAAAGATTGACGTGATCTGATCTCTTTCCGCGGAAGGTAAAGCATTTTCCTGAGCGCTTGCAGCCTCAACATCATTCAAAATGGCCCTTATGTCAATGCCATCACGATCAAATATTTCATTCAGGACCTCAGCCCTTACAGTTCGGTTTTCCAGTTCAAGAATCTGCCTGATTCTTTTGAATAAACTTATCCTGAAATTTTTTGCATTATTGTCATTTCTCCTGAGATATTGCTTGAACTCTATTATTTCAGACAGCCCTAAAACTAGGTCGGCACCCAGCTTTCTTCTGAAATCGTAGTATTCATTCATAGTTATTATTATTGGGTTTCTCGATGCCCTGATGACAGATGCCAGTTCTCTTATCCCACCTGAATCATCTGCGTTTCTCCCCTCATGCATGTTGTCTGCTTCATCAATAAGTATGACTTTATCAACAGACCTCTTTTCTGCTTCAAAAGACATTAGGTCTCTTGTCGATGCTGCATTGCCTGCAATTTCCCTGATCTTGTCCCTGTTCCTTTGAGAGGACCCGTTCATCTCTATTACAGGAACGTTAAGATTGTTGGCAACGCACAGTGCGGTTGTTGTCTTTCCTATTCCAGGTGGACCGAATATTAGAAGTGATTTTTTCCTTGGATTTCCAGACTTCCATGAATCAATCCATTCATTGATTTTTAAAAATATGTCATCGGAAATAATAAGATCCGAGAGCTTTTTAGGTCTGTATTTCTCAGTCCACTGCATCTGTCATGTTATCTCACAGTGAATTTAACCTTTCATTTTCATAATGAGACTTCTATGCAATTCAACATTCAATTCTGACACGTCGATAAAAACAAAACTTAGAAACGTTTTAATCAATATTCTTTATTGCACATTATATTGGACAAAAAGAAAGCCTTAATGTTTGTTCCATGGTTTATAATTTTAGTCTTTTGTATTGTTATCGGTCTAGGTCTAGCAGAATCTCGAATTAAAATATTTGGAAGCCAAATAACATATTATGATTCCTTTCCAGTTGCGGTAGCAGGAATTTATTTCTTCACTATAATAAGCATCGTTTCAGCATTCGCTATTGCCGAGGCTAAACGTAGGAACATAATTGATGCGATTTGGATGACTATTTGCGGGCTGGCTTTTTATGAGGCTGTTTTTGCCTTTATCTATGCTGTATATTCAGGTGATATTCATCTTCTGGTACCAGAATACGGTTTTCCTTCATCCGGTTGGCCTGGATATGCAACATGGTTCCTGGAGGAGATCCTGATATTTCTTTTGAGCTACCCACTCTGGTGGCAAATGAGGTTTGGAAAGTTCCAGTTAGTTCTTATTGTAATGTTCTCTTGCTCATTTTTAGCATGGTTGTATGCATTTGATTTTCTATATCCTCCAATTAGCTATTCTCCATGGGTGCTATTAGTCAACACAACCACTGAATTAACAGGAACAGTTCTACTCTCGGTTTTATTACGCCAAAAATTAATAATGAAGCAGAAAGAGCAACCATTGAAAAATGCTTATTGAGATGAATATTATTGGGTAATTATAAACATCTGTCCTCCAAAAATATTAAAACCGAACTGAAATCTGTCACATAAGAAGACATAATATTAATTCTGCATTTACATTACTGCCCCGTTGCTTAAATCTAAGACACCTTTATTGGTAGTCCAGAACATTTTTAACAGTCTTTTCGGGCTAGTTGGTGTTTTCTTTATTACTAGGTTTTATCCAGTTTCATGGGGCATTCTTTCATTCGCGATAGGTTTCGTTGGCCTTTTTTCGTTTCTTTCAGATCTGGGTTATTCAACAGCTTATGTTAGATTTCTTTCCAGTGGAATGGACGAGGGAAAGGCTAATTCAAATATACTTGCGATCAAAATGGTTCTGGGGGCAATATTTGCTGCTGTTACTTTTGCAGCCTTGTTTTTCTGGACTGATATACTCCACAGGGGATTTGAATTCGCGATAGATTACTGGGTAATCATCGGTTTAATACCATATTATTTCTTCGTGAGTCTTGGGAGTTTTCCACAGTCATACTTCAGGTCAAAAATCTCGTCAGCCAAATATGTAATACCACTGATGGCCGACGCAGCCATTAGAAATTCAATCTTCATTGTAATGGGTATTGTTGCAATAATAAATGTAAATTATCTTTCCGATGCTTCAGCGGCAATATTGCTATCTCTATCATACGATGTGTCATACTTCTTTTACTTTTATTTTTCATACCGCTTCGGCAGGCCTTGGAAATTTTCAGGTGTTGACCTTGAAACAATTAAAAAATACACCCAGATTGCCATCCCTCTTGCCATTGCCGGCGTGGTTGGCTCAATAAATACGAATATAGACAAGATAATAATCCAGTTTTTCTGGGGTGACTTTGCGACCGGTGGTTTTTACCTTGACCAGAAGCTTGCTCTTGTTATAAGCAGTTTTGGGGGAGCTCTTACTGTATTCTTCCTGCCCATCCTGTCAAAACTGCATTCGTCTTCAGATAGTTCTGACCTGAACCAAACGACAAATGAATTTGAGAGGCTTGTGATCATTTTCATACTGCCCCTTGTCATAATGACTTTTTTCCTCAGCTATTACATAGTGAGAATATTCAGCGCACTTTTCACACCATATTCTGACATATTATCAATTCTGTCAGTATCTGCTATTTTCACTGTTCTGGTCACGGCATCAAGTTCAGCCCTGATCGCCAAGGGCAAGGCAAGAATTGTCGGAAGTCTTTCTATTCTTTCAATGACTGTGAACATTATACTGAATTTTATCCTGATACCTCAGGAAATATTCGGAATACGATACCTATCTATAGGCCCCCTCGGTGGAGGAGTTAGCTCTTTAGTTGCAAGCATAATTTATTATCTGGGTCTACGGATCTTTCTGACCAGAACATCCGGAATCAAATTTGCCGGCAGAACCTTTTATCCTCTGCTTGCCGGGGCTGTTGAGGCGCTATTTCTTTACTATATTACGAGGATTGTTAGTCCCGAGAGAATTTTCATACTCATACCAGTAATGTTTGGCGCGGGGGTAATTTTCACTGGCACACTGCTCTTAACAAGACAGATTGAATGGAGTGACTTAACTGCATTCATTAAAAACCTGCTCAACCCGTTCCATCTTACCAACACGTTTAGGGAAGAGAATAAATGAGAAATTACATATATTCTTTTCCGAGTGTTTCCCTCGCAATTATGACCTTCATGATCTCTCTTGATCCCTCTGCAAGCTGGAATGACCTTATCCCCCTTAGCGCCCACTCTTCGGGGCAGTCCTTGGAATAACCATAGGCTCCCTGCCACTGGAGTGCGTCATTAATTGCATCGAATGCCCATGTAGTGCTCAGGAGCTTTGCAATTGCAATCTGCTTGCTTACCTCGAATCGCGAGAACTTATGGTACTTCTGCTCCTGATCGTACATGTAAAGCGCCTTATACGCTACAGTTTCTGCCGCCTCAATTCTTGCCACGTGATCGGCGAGCTGGAACTGAAGTCCCTGGAACCTTGAAATCTCCTTCCCAAAGGCCTTCCTTTCCTTTAAATAAGCAATTCCATTTTCAAGAGCGGATGATGCAGAAGCTGTTGAAATAAGGGATATGAGACCACGGGCAAATTCAAAGCCTTCATGTATTATCCTGAAACCCTGGTTTAGTTTTCCAAGCACGTATTCCTCCGGTATCTCTATATCTTTAAATTTAAATGCTGCCCAGGAAGAACCCTCTCTGCCCATTTCCTCAAGATAAGTGATATCAAAAGTCCTGTCATAGGGCATATAGAAAAGTGAAACACCATCCGTTTTCTTGGACCGATCTGTCTTCAATACAGTAACAAAACCACCACCTCTCTCCGCAATGTCCCTTACAAGACTGATATAAGATTTTTCACCGGTTGCAATAAATATCTTTCCTTTCCTTTCTGCATACGAGACCATCGATCCAATATCAGATCCGAAATTGGGTTCAGTTGATGCTATTCCTATGAGTTTCTTTCCACGGGCAGCGTCAGGGAGGATCTTATCTTTCAATGATTCTGTTCCGTATTTTGCTATAAGATAAGACCATGCGTTGTGCACCAGAAAAAGGACTGGAATTGAAGCCGTCGGGTCAGCTCTTGCGATCTCCCCTGCAACTATTCCTGTTGAAATAGCATCTGCACCAATACCTCCGTACTTTTCAGGTATGGTCATTCCTAAAAAATTCATTTTTGACAGCCCTTCGGATATCGAAGCCGGGATTTTTCTCTCCTTGATCATCTGCCTTATTCTAGGCTTTATCTCCTTCTCACAAAAGTCCCTGGCAGTTTCCTTCAGTTGCAGCTGTTCATCAGTTAAAGTAAAGTCCATGTTATCACAATTAATGGTATTACATGCTACTAGGTTATTGTTTCCTTCGAATCATCTTTGAATAGAATTATGATTCCAGCATGAATAGAAAGGGATGAAAAATTTGGAAATTCATCTTTCATGGGTTGGGCGTTTTTCCGCGTATTTCAATTTCTTGAAGGCGGTTACCTTTTGGTATGAGTGGAAGCATTATTATTGCGGCAAGAGCAAATATAAGCATCAGGGTCAGGGAATCATAAAGCGAGACAAAGACCTTGAAACCGTCAATAACTGCTATACCAACAGCACCTCCAAGAGTATTTCCAAATCCCCACACGAGAGCATTTGAAGTCGTTGATATCTCCCTGGGAACAACCTGGCCAACATAGCCGAGCAGTACTGGAAAACCGCTGTAAGTAACAAACGCAAAGACTGCAAAAGATATCCCGCTCAATATAATGTCTCTCGAGAAATAAAGGAAAAATGCAAAAGATATTCCTGATATTATGGTAGTGAAAGTGACTATTTTTCTCCCTCCGTATCTCGTTGTAAGGGAACCGAAATAAGGCTGCCCAAATACTGCTGTGACAAAACTAATTGTTACGATTGCAACTGCCAAGGTTCTGCTTTGATAAACACTTGTGAGAAAAGTCGGGACAAACGTAATCGTCCCTGAAAGAAACATGGCCCTGATAAATACCACCATTGTAAGAATGTAAAGGAATTTTGAGTATTTTCTGACTAATGATTTGCTCTCAGCCGCTGAACCGGATTTTTCCTTTTTTGGTCTGTCAGGATTTCTCCTGAACTTCCGGAGTCCAGAATATATTATAATGGCGAAAATCAGCAGATAAAACATTATGAGAAACAGGCCGTCTGTATCTCCAAAAACAAGCATGACCGCTACGATTATTGTCGGAAATACTGCTCTTCCTATGCTGCCGAAAGAACCATTTATGCCGAGCATTCTGGTAGCAACTTTCTTTTCAAAACTCTCCGTAATGATAGTTGCTCCGATGGGGTGGTAGAATGACTGTCCAAGACCAAGAAGAACTGAGCCCACTACAATTGAAGGAATCGTAAGTGAATAATCAAGGAACGGAATTGCGAAGGCGCCAACTGAAATGCCGTTGATTCCAATTCCAAGCGCAAGCAGGAAAGCGTCACGGTCAGTTCTGTCTGCAAAACGACCGATTGGTGTGCTCAGTAAACCTGAAAGCGCATTATATATTATTGCTATAGCACCCAATAGAATCAGGCTGATTCCCGGGATGAGACTATAGTAAGTAATAAGAACCGGGAAAAGAAGAAAATTTCCGTCATTGGAAAAATGCCCCATTGACGTGAATATTAATGACCTTATCCCTCTGTTCATAATCACCCACACTGCAATTAGATATTAAAACCAGATGCCGGAAGACAATTTCAGAAACGCGGTGAATTCATTGCAATAAAACCATCATATAGCAGAAAAATCAATCTTTGCTTTTGAATGGTCCTTGCAGATTAGTGCGACTCTGCTCTCTCTCCTCTCAGCTGTATATATATAGCCTAAATTGTCAGCAAGGGCTCTTGAAAATTCAACGATAGAATCATGCGAAGGCATATTGCTTGAACTGAGGTTCGCTATGGAAGCACCGACATGAACGTACCCTTTTGACTCTATGAAATCCGGGTCTGCCCTCCTATCCATCTCAGTATATTCCTCCAGGAAAGGAAAATTTACATCTTTTACAAGTGTATGTCTTATAACCTTCCTTGTGTTTAATGAAGGGAGCAAATCAAGCGTTTTATTGAAATTCTCCCATGCATTTCCAATAGCAGGGTTAAGAACTTCATTGAAAATTTTCTTGTTCGGTCCAGCGACTGTAACATACAACTGGGTAGGAAGCGGGTCAAGTCTTTCAAGCACCATAGGTAGTGTACCATTAGTTACCAGAAAGGTCGATATCCCTCTCTTTCGAGCAAGCGCAATAAATTCCCCCAGTCTTGAATAAAGCGTTGGTTCCCCTGTTAGCGAAATTGCGATGTGCTTTGGGTTCTGTGATTCCTCCCATTTTTCCAAAGGAACCTTGGGGTTCCCCTTGAAACCAGTCAGGAGCTTCTTGTGTGCTTTGATGCTTTCCTCGAGAATGAACTCAGGATCGTCCTCATCTGATATGTGCATTCCGTCAAATCCCTGGAATCTCCAGCAAAAAGAGCAATTTTCCGTGCAAGAATTTACTGCAGGTGTCATCTGAACGCACTGATGTGACTTTATGCCGTAAAACGTTCCCTTATAACAGCCTTCGCCACCTCTTAGCTCGCTTTTCGTCCAGTGGCAGACTTTAACTGCTGAATGTTTTCCTACAATCGAATAATGTTGTTTTTTGTAAACCTGCTCGTATTGAGATTCCACAAATCTGGAAGAAACAAGTTTATTTAAGGTTTGACCAATTTAATTCTGCAAAAGTCATACATTATCTTGATAGTAGAATCAACAATTGGATTGATGATGGAATTTTTGCCGAATGAATTTCAAGACCGTTATTTTTAAGAAAGTTATGCCTTTTCTATTTTTTTCTGCAGTTCCTTTATCTCTTCCTGCAACTGCTTATTGAGAGGACTCTTACGTGCCCTCTCCTGAAGTTCCGAGAGCTTATCCTCAAGACTTTTTTTCTTCCTAGAAAGATCTCTTTTTCCAAGACCCATGGAAGAGCATCCTGTCCCCGTTATAAAAGATTCTTATCTCATTATATTTTAACCAGTAATCTTCGCCTCGTGAGTTGCTTCAATGCAGAGCCAATCAAAACCACAGTATTCAGATCCTTTTTTGCCATCAATATATCTTGCAAAAAGTAATATCACACATCCAGGATCAGATTGCGTGGCAAAAAGTCATTTAAAGAGAAATATAGCTGTGCTGGCTGTTTTAGTGGTAATAGTAATTTTACTTTTCGTTTATGTTATTCCTGTAGGTCCGCATTCTGGTTTTATTTCTCAAAATCAGGCGTCTTCGATAACCAAGCAGAATTATACGTCATCATCAACATCATCCTCTTCCACGTCTTCAACAAAAGGAAGCCAAAGCTCACAATCGAGATATTACAACACATCGAGTGGAGGATATCTGTTGATTTCCGTGGCAAAATTTAACTCGTCCGCTAGCGCAGAGCAGTCCTTTGCGTCTATAAACACGTCCTTATCAGCCGAGTACCATCTCTTCGGCATCAACCTCAATACTGGAAATTTCAGGGGTTTTAAGTATGACTATACCTCAATAAGCCTCTTGTTGATCAGTCTTTCTTTTTCTGCTGGAATTGACGGAAGTTACGAATTCGTTATTATCTCCAATGAATACATGAGCAATAATACAATGTCATCTCTGTCTCAGGCACAGATTACTGCAATGACAAGCCTCTAATTGCGGAAACAACCATGCATTATTATCTGTTTCCCACTCCTACACCTTCTCAGGAGATTTCTCTCTTCAATGGTAGCAGGCTGAATCCACATAAGATGAAATCCACTCGACACGAAGGCATTCTGTCCATAATGATAGACCATTTGATTTTATGATACATTGAAAGAGAAACTGTAAAGTGATTATGCCTGCTTAAAAACTGAAGAAAGTCCTTTTGTTACAGGATTCAATTAACATAATTATAGATAGTTTTGCCTTTACCACGAAAAAATAGGTAATGTTATAATATTAACCTGAAGAACCCTGATTTTTACATTTTTAGATATTTTTTGGTTTGGAGCATATGCAGCATCAACAACATGAATGAATGTTTTTTCAATATATCTGCAGGCTAACTGCCAAAATTGTTATCAGAGCCATTAAGGCGAGGCTTGTGTAACTCATAAAATGGGACATTTTTCTTAACTTGTTCAATTCCTCCTTCTTTCCCTCTCTGCTGAGCCTCATGATTCTCTTTCCATGATAAAGGTTGTTTCCATAAACTATTATTATCATAATTGCAACAACAATCATCTTTGCAAGAAGGATGTGACCGCTTAACGTCGTAAAAAGATCAGAAGGTTCAGGAAGGTACCATCCAAAAGCAAGTATCAATCCTGTTATCACTAATATCAGCAATGTCGCGTGAGAAAAGTAAGCAAATCTCTTGGCTATATTACCGACTATTTTGGTTCGCTGCTTCTCATCCTCCGATATCTTAAAAGAAGATGGCCAAACCACGAGCCACATGAAGTAAGATCCACCAATAAATATAATTGCCATAAAAATGTGGATCCAAAGGATCCCATCGACCAATGCCTGCTCCACAGCCTATAATACAAGGATTAAATTTAAACTTACCAATTCTTTCCAATTTGATTAATTATACATACGCATGGACGGATCAAAGGAAAACTTTGATTTTGGCTGTCTATTAAAGAGATCAGAATAGGTATTTTCTATATTCAGCAGAATTCTTTAATTTTCCGCCGGTCTGCATGTATGCATTTACTTCCTCTCTTAACCAGTCTTCCATCCCGGTAAATGAAAAATTTACGCCATTGGCCTTCTCTGTTGAAAGGATATAATCAACCCGGTTGTAATAGTCGGATAGCTCTTCGTTTTTATCTGGTTCTTCCAATTGAACGTCTACGCCAGCAATATTGGCGATATTCTTGGATAATTCTCTCACAGTTATAGCATCAGGAGAAGCACCATTATAAACGCCTTTTTTACCATGCAGCCCAATCCACGCAAGGAACCTTCCGCAATCATCGACCCATGCATAATTCCTGCGTCCTTCGTTTGCTGGTATTGCAATTCTGTGTTTGTCTAAAATTTTTGACACATGGCCCTGAAATCTTTTTGTGCTGTCATCATGGCCAAGAACGTTAGGAAATCTTACTGCTAAAACTTCAAAACCTGCCTCCTGGAAAAGACATGCCTCCACATTTCTCTTACCTTCGCTGTAAGATGTTTCCTTTCTGTTTTCTATGATCTTAAATTTCATGGGGTCAAACTGATTTTCCTTCAAGATCCCGGACAATCCTTCATAAACTGCTGCACTCGATATGAAAACATAGCGGCCAATTCTGCCTTCGAAAAAATTGCTCGTCTTAACCACGTCATCCCTTCTGAAAGCCAGATTATCGAATACGACATCAAAAAAAGGCGGTGAAGAGAGCTTGGATTCTATGCTTTCTTCACTGAAGCGGTCAAACGTGATAGATGCGACCTCGTCCTTGAATGGGTTGGGGGTCTTTCCGCTGGTGGCGATTGTTACCTCACAGTCATACTTTATTAGATATTCGACTAATCTTCTCCCTATAAATCCGGTTCCACCAATTACCAGCGCTCTCATGGCAAGTAAGATCATCCATTGGTGATTATTTATTTTTTACATTCACATAAAGAGAACTCCCTGCGTTGTCGCATAATGTAATATCGAACATACCACTGAGAAATAATCTCGATATAATTCCTTATTAATGAATACTTGGTGATTTTGGCATGGAAGGATAGTCTCTAATTCAGAAGAGGAAATAATACAATATAATAAGACATGATTAACCTTTATGGACAGAAAATCTCTGCTCGACAGTCCAGTAAAAGATATGAAAATTTCAAAGGATACCACCATTGATAAATTAATGGATTCGTTTGGGCGGTCGGGTGGCTTTACATCGGCCAAGGTATTTACAGCTTACCAGATCCTCAAGAAGATGTTCAGTGAGGAAAACACGACATTTCTTTCATTTCCTGCCGATATAATTGCAACAGGCACAAGAGGTCTTATCAACGAATTAGTAAAAAGAAAGATGGTGGATGTAATTATTACAACAAATGGAACCCTGGATCATGATATTGCGAGAACTTACATGAAATACTACAGCGGCTCTTTCGATATGAGTGATCGAGAACTCAGGAATCTAGAAATTAACAGGTTGGGGAATGTCTTCGTGCCGGACGAGAGTTATGGTACAATTATAGAAGAAAAAACGCAGCCTGTTCTGGAAAAACTTTATTCTATAAAGAAGGAGTGGACAGGTTCTGAAATAATATCTGAATTTGGTAAGACCATGAATTCTCCGGAATCCATATTATATAACGCAAGCAGAAATGGCATTCCTGTCTTCGTACCAGGAATGATGGATGGTTCTTTTGGGTCACAGCTCTGGTCTTTCTACGAACGAAACAGGGACTTTAAAATAAATCTTCTTGCCGACGAACATCAGCTGTCTGATATTATATTTGATGCAAAGAAAACAGGTGCTTTGATGGTTGGCGGCGGTATATCCAAGCATCATACAATATGGTGGAACCAGTTCAGAGGGGGGCTTGATTATGCTGTCAGATCGGA
>JAKAUD010000132.1 GCA_021827885.1 Thermoplasmata archaeon
CATCTTCTCACATAATAGAAGATCAGGGGGTTTCGGCAGATAGTCAGAGGGCAGTTTATGATGAATTTACAAAGATGGCTGAGGATTCCTGCAAGTACATGGTGGATGGAGATGTACCAGAGTTGGGAAGTCTTGTGATGAAGTACTGGAATTTGAAAAGAGAGCTATCCAGCAGGATCAGTGATGGACGCATAGATGATGCTATTTTGAAGGCCTCAGAGATGGGTGCTTTTGGAGGGCAAGTAATTGGTGCGGGCGGAGGTGGATTCCTCATGTTCATAGCCGATCCACAAATACACCAAAGAATTGCCAATTCCTTGGGTCTGAAGAAACTCGATTTCAGATTCCAATTTGGTGGTAGCAGGCTGATTTTTGTCGGGGATTGAGACGGGAAAACAGTCATATCAAAACGGATTCAGATGCAAGACTACGGGTAGGAGAAGGGACCATCCGAACCTATAAGAAATTTGTGAAAAGGGTTATTCGATCTGGAAATGGAAATTTCTTGAGCGATTGTTGAAATAATGTTTAATATCTATTAGAAATCCCCCTTTGTGAAGGGGAAGAAGATACTAGTTACAGGGGGAGCTGGATTTATCGGAAGTAATCTAGTCAATGCTCTTTACAAGGACAATGAGGTTGTAGTGCTGGACAATCTTCATACAGGTAAAATGAGAAACTTAGATAATGCAGTAAAAGGAGGAATAACATTTGTTGAGGGAGACGCGAAAAATATCAAATCAATTAATGGAGATTTTGATTACTTGTTTCATTTAGGAATCTATTCGGCTTCTCCGATGTACAGGGACAATCCCAACCTTGTTGGTGAGGTCATTCAGGGGATTACTAGCGTGCTGGAATATTGCAAGGAAGCAAAAATACCGTTAGTATTCGCTTCCACATCCTCGATATACAATGGAGTGGTTCCACCACACAAGGAGAACGTGATTCCCGGTGTGACGGACTACTACACTGAAGCAAGAATCGGATGCGAAAGGATGAGTGAGTTGTATTCTAAGTTGTATGACGTAAATGTTGCAGCAATGAGATTCTTTTCTGTCTACGGCTTCAACGATATTGGAAAAGGGAAGTATGCCAATCTCGTGACCCAGTTTATGGTTTCACTGCTTAATAACGAACAGCCGTTGATTTATGGAGACGGTGAACAAAGAAGAGATTTCGTCTTTGTGAGCGATGTAGTAGCTGCCCTCTTGAGAGCAACGACGAAAAAGGGATTCGGAGTATACAATGTCGGCACGGGGAAAAACTACACTCTCAATGATGCAGTTTCAAAGCTTCAGGACGTAACTGGAAAGAAAATAAATCCAAAGTACATTCAAATGCCTGTAAAGAACTATGTAATGACTACTCTCGCTGATACGACTAAGGCGAAAAATGAAATAAACTTTGAAGCAAAAGTCAGTATGGATGAGGGGATAAGACTGCTTTTCACGAGCATTTCATCAAAATAGTAGTACCGTATTCTAATCAAAAACAGAGCCGATCTCTTGAACTATTAGAATCAACCCTGAATCTGCCGTGACATTGCGGCCTGCACTATTTTTTTGCTACCAACAGCTACGGTACTCGTCAGTCTTAAAATTAATACCCCAAAATCTCAAGACATTTTAATTTCCCTAATAAGTGCCATCTGAGAGGATACTGGAGCAATGAAGTATATCCATTCCAGTCGTTGTATTTAGGCAGTTATGATTCTGATACGAATCTGGGTGCAGGGTGTGCTGAGTTCATAATTGCTCTTTAGTACATTTAGAAGTGGAAATCTGATGAATGTGCAATTTCGACGATTCTTTTTGTAAATAGAATCTTAATGAGGACAGTTAGAAATTTATTTAGGTGCCGGATACTCATCAAGATGAATGTACTTGTAACTGGAGGATCTGGATTCATTGGACGAAATATCGTAAGAACTCTGAAAGAGAGGGGAGAAACCGTAGGTACGTTGGATCTGAGTCAAAAGAGTCCAGGTTCGGATTATCACTTTACGTGTGATGTAAGAAATAGCAAGAAGGTGCAAAAAGCTCTGAAAGGGGTTGATTTAGTATTCCATCTTGCCGCTGTAACATCTCCTCCCGAATTTGAGAATCTTATGGGAGCTGGGTTTGAAGTCAACGTAATGGGAACCTATAATATACTTGCTGCGTGTCATACTAACAAGGTGAAGCGAGTTGTGCTTGCCTCGTCATCTTCAATATACGGCGATATCCCGAAAGCCGCTTCTGAAGATAAATTGCCTGAAACTTATATGAATTTCTATCCGTTGAGTAAGAGAATCAACGAACAGACCGCTTCTCTTTTTAAGAATTATGAAGTTGAGACTGTCAAATTGAGATTTTTCAACACTTACGGAATTGGAGAAAACACCAAAGGATCTTATTCAAGCGTTATATGGAAATTCATAGAAAGTATTAGAAAAGGACAAAAACCAGTTATTTTTGGGGACGGAAAACAGAGCAGGGACTTCGTTTATGTGAAAGATGTTGCCAGAGGATCTGTACTGGCCTCAGAAAAGGGGAAAGCTGGTGAGTCTTATAATATCGGATCTGGAAGGTCAGTTGATTTCAACTCAATTTTCAGCATTGTCAAACGTGAGATGGGTTATGAAGGAGAAGCAGAATATGTCAAGAACCCACTCAAGAGTTATCAACAATTCACGCTTGCCGATATATCAAAATCAAGAAGAGTGCTTGACTATTTGCCCAAATATGATATAAAGAATGGAGTTAGGGATATCCTTGATTCAATCTAGCAATTTACAGATGCATGTTTAAGTTTAATAGGATCTGACTATCTCTGCTAACCACCTTTATTTTATGAATAAAGCTAGCTAGTCTCAACTTTTTGTTTACTCGATTTTTCACAACAAGGATAAAGTTCGAAATGCTGTTAATTGAAAAAATGATCCACAAGATTTTTATAACCAAAAGTGTATTATTTATCAACTCATGAGTGTACTAAATGTCCTCGTTTTTAAATTTTCCAGCTGAGACATTCCCAAAAGAGACGTTCACCGTAATCGTTCCGGCTTATAACGAAGAGAAACTAATTGGAAGCGCACTGGAGGAGATTTGTGAGTTCATAGCTAACAACAATTTACCATGGAATGTGATAGTATCGGTAGATGGAAAAGATCGCACCAAGGATATTGTGTCATCCTATTCAAGAAAGTTTAGTTTCGTTTCTTGTCTGTATTCTAACGAAAGAAGTGGAAAAGGTTCTGCGGTAAGGAGGGTTCTGGATTCAATAGACACGGATTACGTCATCTTGATGGATGCTGACAAAAGCATGGCCTTCAACACGATTATAAAAGGACTTCACCTCCTAGGAGAGTTCGATGGACTCATATTTTCCAGATATTTTAAAGAGAACAAGATACCTCTGGTAAGGAGACTTCTTAGTCGCAGCTTCAACGTTCTGGTACGAGCGTCCTTGCAACTTAGTACCAAGGACACACAGACTGGATACAAGGTCTTTAAGACTGGACCCTTTATGGCTGCAATGAAGAAAGTTGGATCTACCAACACATTTTTTGACATTGCGCTACTGTACCACCTTAAGGAACAAAGAGCAAAAATAACTGAAGTCGCCTCTTCTTATGTTCATAGGGACGAAAGCAAGTTCCACCCCTTAGGTGAGATCGTAGGTCAAGGAATGTCGCTTGTCGCTTTCAGACTAAGGCATTCAAGGTTCTATAGGTATGTGCCTCAGCAGTTGGTCGTTCTTTATTATAAGATTTTCAAGTGGATATAGAGATTTTATAAATTTCCTCTCTGGACCTTACTTCGCCCTTTCGTAACACTACGTTTTCTAGATGAACGGTATTGTACTAGTAATAGA
>JAKAUD010000120.1 GCA_021827885.1 Thermoplasmata archaeon
GGGTTCCCATATAGAAACGTGCCCACAATAGTTTTTTTCCCTTCCGGCTCCTTATATCTCTGAACCAGAAACTGCGGGCCCTGCTTGACCTCGGGAAAAGCGTATTCGTCAAGACCAGACTCTGAAAAAAGAAATTCCTTGTAATTCTCTTTGCTGTGGTCTAAAGGGATTCTCGGGTCTAAAAATTCCTCTGTGAAGAAATTCTTGCTTAACATAGATAAATCAACGTAAAGGTGAAACATCATCATAGATAGATATTTGATATCGCCATATAACTGGCCAATTTCCAATACATTACTGCTGAGTTGTTGCGGTATGTCCGAAAGTTTTGATGTAAATATTCTCAAAACGTTTCCATATACAGACAGATCCTTTTCGAAAATGCGTTCATAATCAGAGATTTCAACATAATTGTTCATATCTATAATTCACACTATTCAAAAGAATCAATCTATTGATATTTTAATGTTTTGGGCAAACTTCACCAACCGATTATCTTGGTTTTGCCCTCAAGATACGAGGTTTAGCAAGATGTCTCTCAATCTCAAAAAGAATTTTCCTATAACCCGATCGCAAGTGCCCATTTGAAGCGTAGTGTCTTATAATCTCTTATACATTTAAGGGAGAATGGGTGAAGAGACCTTCGTTTGGTTCAAGAGAAGATTCGGTGCAAATCTGATTTTTATAGAGTTTCTTGCAATAATGGTCGGTGCGGCCTCCTTCACTTATCTACTTTACCTAACGTATGTGTTAAACTACCTACTCGTGGTATTCGGGGGGTTTCTGACTGGCATTACCGCAATTTCGGCGACATTGGCGCAAGACATTCAATATAGAAGAAGAGTTCCGAAGGTTTTTTTTCACACAAATAAAGAAATAAAAATGATTGGAAAAAAAGCTGGGTTATTCACTTTTCCCATTTTCTTAAAAAACTTAGGTTTAGTTCCAGGGCACAATGTTCTAGTTATTCTTTCAATAAACCCTAAAAATGGAGAAGCAAACATAAGCGATGTAACTTGGGAAGAAATTACTAATATAAATCAGGTAAATAGTTCAGAAAAGATCTTTCAACATAGGGTGAAGGAAGCGATTTATCCTTTTCTTGAAAAAGGAGGGGGAGTATTCGTGGGAGAACTCAGTATTAAACATGGAGAAAATAATAATTTTGATATTGAAGTAACAGCACGCGTGTACGAAGAAAGAGGGGTAACAGAAGAAACTTGTAGATTTGTAAAGGACGGGGTAAGCATGGATAATGACATACGTGTAGATTGTGAGAAATTAGAAAAATTTAGCTCATATTTTTAATAAGTCATTGATATCGAAACCATTCTTCTGCGGACACGAGCCATCACAGAACTGGAACACCATGATGTTAATATTATAACCTGACTTCGCCTGTGTATAACACTACAAAATTCCGGAACCTCGCGTTTTACGGGTTTTTGCCATATATTCTGGTACGCCATTGTAGTAATAATACTTCTACAATTATATTGTGCCATAACTTAAATTTATCCCAGAGAATACTGACTTTTTTGAAAACGTGTAGTGATTTGATGGGGCAAAGATAGGTTATAAGTAAGAACAGATACATAAAGAGCATGCGAAAAGCGGTTTTTCAGATCATGGAGGCCTCTTCATGAAGTCCAAATATTCAGCGGAAGAGAAGTTCCAGATAGTTATGGAATCCTTCGCAGACAATGTGACACAGGCTGAAATATGCCGGAGGCACGGCATATATCCTGTACAGCTGATCAAATGGAAGGAACAGTTCATACTTGGAGGAAAGGCAGCACTGGCTCAGGGAAGGAATTCTGATTCAAGGGATGAGGAGATCGAGGACCTGAAGAAGATCATTGGGGACCAGAGCCTCGTGATAGACGCTTTTAAAAAAGGCTTCAAGGGAGGTCAAAATGATGGTTCTTGAAGATCTGAAACATGAGATGTCCTTGAGGAATATCTCAAGGATATTCGGAATATCACTGTCCTATTATAATTACAAGTCGGTGAAGAGGCACATCTAGAGGCTTGATCCTATAATAAAAAAAGCTAAAATGATTAGGGATCATATAGCGGCAGTAATGGCATATATCGTTCACAGAATAACCAACGCAATAGCAGAAGGTCTGAACTCGAAGATTGCAACAAATCAGAAAATGGCTTATGGATGTCGTAAAAGGGAGCATTTCCTGACAGGAATATACTTCCATTGGGGTAATTTACAGCTTTATCCGGAGATCCACACAAATGTATGAAGAACTATTATATTAATAAGATTTAAAGGCAGATAGTTTCTCGAAAACAGCACTGTTCAAGCAAGAGGGAACTGAATTAATCATTTTTTCTTCTCATTCTTTTGGTTGATTGGTTACTTTTTGAAAATCTTTTAGACTTGAGTTCTTTTGCCTCTGTAATCACCAATGTTAAAAAGGCACCCATCAAACCACCTTCCATTAAGGCTATAGATTTCCTATATAATGGGTTGTCAATATATTGCGCAGTTGCATGAAAAAGTGCAGAACCATCAACATAAACCTGGGAGAAACCGGCGGAAATGAAATATCGCAAATTCAACTGGCTGTTTGTAATGTACTCATTCACGTTAAATAATATAGGCGTTCGAGCTTGGATAGAAAAATTGTCGGTAGAATCGTAAGAAATTCCATTTTCTCCTATTACTGTAATAGCACCATTAGTTCCATTCATGTAATCTAATGATGAGGACATCAGATTCAAGTTCACGGAAGAGATAGAAAAATATGGGATTGTAAAATTAGATTCTGGAAAAGTTACAAAATTCACGGATACATCAGAGAAGTAGTATATGGAAACTTCTTTATCCGTGACGTTAATAAATTCATTTCCGTCATTAAGGGTTGCATAATATTTAGGAGAGAAGAAAATTTGTAAACCAGAATTCTGGTATTGAGATTGGAGTGAAAGAGTGGAGTCAGTCTCTCCATATCTTGGTGTTATGCTGAAATTATAAGCCGAAAGAACGTTATCAAGTCCATACCCTTCGTATGCTAACTCATCGTAATCTCTATTGTAATACAATGAAGCATTTATCCCATATTTAAGATACTGATCAGCTATTTTAAACACCCCCGTAGAATATTGAGCTACCAGTTTTTTGATGGGGTATTGCCCCCCATTACTGGATAAACTAATAATGCTCCCGTGCCCAGTAGTACATAAGGTTCCATTATTTTCGAAATATACCATAACTTCCATCTGCTGAGAAGTGTTTTCAGCTGCACTAAAGCTTGTGATGCTTGTTTCATATCCTAGAACTGGAGACTTGGCTGATATCAACTCGAAACCCAGATTTGGTATGGAGGGAGAGACGGGCGATGCTAATGTTATCGAATATCCGCCAGCAGCCATATTCACTGTATTGTTTGGTGTTTGATTATATGTTGCTACCATATTCTGCTCGATTTGGCCGTTATACTCTGTTAACGATTGACTGAAGACGGTCATACTAAACATTAGGAGCACTATAAGTAGCAAAATCAAAAAAGATGGCCAAGAATGCTGTTTCCGCTTCACTTAAGGAAAATATTCTATTTAGAGATTAAATTTATGGTGTATTTTTCATTCAAGTAAAAGTAATTCTTTTATAAACTTTAAAACACTCCTGGTGTCACCATAGCATCCAAAAAGTTGTGTAAACTTAAGGATACCTCTTCTGGAATGTCGGAGATGCCATGACATAATGCAGCCAATGCAAGATTTAAATCCTACCCAATAATATAATTATATGGCTACGGCAAAAGGCAAATCCAAAAAATTAATTGTTTACCAGGATAAGAAATCAAATGCACTGTTTTTCCGTTCTACTGC
>JAKAUD010000185.1 GCA_021827885.1 Thermoplasmata archaeon
TACCAGAATTTTCCAGGAATCTTGGGAAAGCTACTGGAGAATTCAAGAGGGGCCAGGCGGAAATTGAAAGGGAGATTAAAAGTTACGTAAATTCTCCGGCTCCTGAAATTAAGGATGCAGATTTGACCAACTTCGCAAAATCGCTGGGTATATCGACAGAAAACAAGAACTTAGACCAGATCAGAAATGAGGTAGCTGATAAGCTAAAGAGTGGTCATTAATGGACGAGAGCCCCATAAGGCTCATCACTTCAAATCTGGAAGAACTCAGGCAGGTAGTAGTCAGGATTTTGAAGGTATTTTTTGTATTCTTCATCTTGTTCTTTTTTTTCAAGGAGAAACAATTTACCGTTTATGGATATAACATTCCGTTTGTGTATCCGTCACCCTATTACAATATGGGAGACCAGTTGTTCAACGTTATCAGGTACCACCTGATTCAAAAGAAATTCACCCTGATTCTAATAAACTCCACGGATGGTGTTGTGGCAGATCTTTATTCATGCGTTTTCCTCACACTAATATTCAGCTCACCGTGGATAATATACTATCTATCTTCTTTTATTTCCCCTGCGTTGAAGCCAAATGAGAAACAAGCCCTGAGGCAGGCTATAATTCCAGCAGCGCTCCTGTTCATATTTGGGGCATTCATTGGACTATATTATGTTGCCCCGGATGTCTTCACTATCCTCTATTATTATGATTCCGGTATAGGTGCAGAACCAACGATGAGCTTAACCAGCTTCATTTCATTTTTTCTCATTTATGTCCTGACGTTTGGCCTGGCTTTTGAAACACCAATAATAATGATTGGCGTGACACGGGCGGGCCTTGTGCAGTCAGATTATTGGTTCAAAAACTGGAGATATGCAGTTGTGGGGGCACTGATTTTTGGGGTTATCTTTTCCCCGGGAATGATTGGGTTTACAATGATGCTGCTTGCCATACCTATTATTGCACTTTACTTCGTGGGGGCCTATGTGTCAAGAAGGTTTGAAAAGAAAAAGGACCCAGATGTTATTGATGTTTCAAACCAGTGATCTATAAGCTTCAAGCTCCTTTATCCTTACAACGGAAGTATCATAGGATTTTATGAAGCTCCTGTATTCCCTGAAGATTGATGGATCGGGAAACCTCTGTTGCTTCTGAATGGTGAAGATCTGCAGGTTTAACCTCTCCAATTTATTCTGCACCCATTTGAGTGAATCGTCTCTATCGGAAATATTTACGTCACCAATTCCGTTGTCAAGCGCCTCAGTACCTGAAATAATTTCTGATGTCAGCAGTTTCAAAAACGTTCTTCTGTTCCCTATTACATTTTCCATTATGGAAGGCGGCACCATAAGTGATGGCAGCCCGTACTGGAAGTCTGGAATGCCAATTTTTGAATTTTCTGCAATCCCAATGAAATCCCCGGAGAGCGCTAGTTCGAAACCTAGTCCAAGACACTTCCCTCCAACCGCCATAAAAAATGGCTTTCCAGAACTCCTGATCATGTTGTATACAGCCGAGGCGGCATCAAAAACTGTGAGTAACCATGAATTATCCCTGAGCCTTTTGCATGATCCATCATAACCGGTCGAAAAATTAGATCCAGAAGACCTTATTAGCACTGCCTTTACGTGTTCCTCTGAAATAGCAGACGAAACGCCCTGCGCAAGGCCCATCAGAACCTCTATATCGATGACATTCTGGTCCCCGTTTGAGATCTGGATTACGGCCAAATCATCCTTCACTTCAGAAGTGACTTTCTCGTTCAACATTGCTGCCTCAATACATTGTGAGATTGAAACGGTAATCAGCTTCTTCGAAAGACTTTCTGCTGTGGATATTCAGTACCCTTGAGATGCGCGTCATTTCTGAGGAGAATTCCGTTTCATATATCCCTTTGCTCACCTGGTTCCATTCTCTCCCTATGATGAGCCTTTTTGCCCCTTCGTTGTAAAGGAACTGCTCTCCGTTCTTCCTGAGATCATGAATAATCTCAGCTGCTTTTTCCTGGTCAAGAGCGTGGGAAAGTTCACTAAATATTTCACTTGTTTTCAAAGATCATCACACCTCTTTCCATCAAAGCTCGGATATCTCAAGTTATAGCGGTCTCTTGAATATTCGCAGAAATATGCAAAGGCATCCACGAAGGAATCGTAGTCCTCCAGTTCAAACAATTTCGATGACCTAAGGTATAACACCAGTTCACCAGTGCTTAGATTCCCTTTTATATAATCAGCGATTTTCTTGAGAAATTCAATGTGTGCTGGGTAGTTCTTGCCTCCAAGTTCTGAATTCCTCTGTAAGGCCTTAATCCTGGACTCAATTCTATTCATTGCATCAGATGGCTCTCCATAAAGCAGGGCCGATTTTATTATTTCAAGATCAACAATTTGATTCAAATTTACACCCCAAACAATCCTAATACATAAGTCTGAATAGTGGGAAACTCATAGATGAGGGCAACTAATGCAAACATCATTATTGCTGCGATTGCAACTGGATAGTATACAGAAGGTGAAAGGTCGAATTGGTTATCGCCATCTCTTCTGAACATGATTACAATGAGTCTCAGGTAATAGAACACAGATATCGCGCTATTAACAATCGCTATTACAGCCAACCACCACAACTGGCCGCTGATCAGGGAGAGAAAGAGATAATACTTGGCAAAGAAGCCCGCGGTTGGTGGTACCCCTGCCAAGCTGATCAGTATTACTATTATTGAAATAGCCATAGCCGGCGATTTCCACGCAAGTCCCGACAGATCGTCAATCTTTGCATTTTCCTTCTTGACAAGACCTACGGAGAAGAATGCTCCCCCCTTCATGAAGATATACACAAGTGAATAATACATTCCGGCAAGAATTGCAAGCTCATTTGCATTAGCTGAGTAATTGTATCCCACGACTGCAAGCACAAGAATCAGGTATCCTGCCTGTGCCACACTCGAATAAGCGAAGACCCTCTTAAGATTGGTTTCAGAGATGGCTGCGATGTTGCCATAGGTCATTGTAATTATTGAGATTATGATGAAAAGATAGTAGACATCAACACTTTCAAGCGAGAATCCAACAAGAAATATTCTTAGAATTATAAGAAATGCCAGAACCTTTGTGCCCGTCGACAGGAAAGCCGATACTGAATTTGGTGATCCATCATAAGCATCTATAGCCCACTGGTGCATTGGGACCAGTGCCAATTTGAACCCAAATCCCACAAACAGGAATATTAGTGCTATTAGAACAGAATGTGATTGAAGTGCGGCAACGTTTTGCAAATTGAATGTTCCTGCGGAAATGTAAAAAAAGGCTGAACCAAAGAGAATAAATGAGGTTGCAATAGTTCCCGTGAAGAAATATTTTGTAGCTGCCTCAAGGTTGCGCCTGGACTTTCCATATGCCGTCATGATATATGTTCCGATGCTGACTCCTTCAAAGGCAATGAATATAACAATCAGGTTGAAACTGAAAGCCGCGACGATCATTGCAATGTTGACAAAAAGCAATGTTGCATAGAACAGTTCAGGCTTTTCGTGAACCTCCCTGGTTGATGGGAGAACCATGTACAGTGATGATATAATCATTATAATAGCAAAAAATAATCCAAAATCGTTGATCTGCAATATCCCGGAATAAGTTTGTGAAACTGAAGAATCAAACACCAGCAATAAACCAATGGCAATTAAAAGCGATATGAACGCCATTGCTGAATATAGCTTTGGGTTCTTGTACTTAATGCCAAGGAATAGCATGATGAAGGCGATTGCCCCGAGAAACAGCTCAGGTATAAGAGTTGTAAAATCACTGGATTGCAGCATGTTTATAATATTCATTTAGAGGAGCACCTCCACGTACTTTTCTAATAATCCAAAAATAATATTCGGATAAATTCCAAGAATCAGTATTACAACCAATAAAGATCCAATGGCGAAAATGTCATGCCTGCCAATATCATTGAGCCTTCCAAGTGTCTCGTTGAATGGACCATAAAGAGTTCTCTGGGCCGCCCAGATATGATATGAAGCCGTTATGATCATACCGAATATAACCAGAAAGATAAGAGGGCCCAGAACATAGTATGATGCTGCTACAATTGAGAATTCCGATATGAAACCTGCGAATCCTGGTAATCCCAGGGATGCGAGGAGCCCTCCCAGGAAGATTGAAGAAAGTATCGGCACCTCCCTGTGAATTCCTCCAAGGCTGTGTATGTTTTCCTTCCCTGTCTTAGCCTTGATGAAAAACAATGTTGCAAATAGAAGCGCTATTATGAGCCCATGCGCCAATATTTGATAGATACCGCCTGTGAGTTCCTGAATACCAAAGGCACCAGTTTCCATGATTCCAACTCCCAGAGAGATATTCACAAAACCCATTGAAGCTGCACTGGCAAATGCAAGCATCTTCTTGAGATTGGTCTGCATCATAGCGACAAGTGAAAAATACACAAGGCTAACAATGCCCAGCGAAATTATTATCCAGAGCACAGATGATGTAATGATGGATGACAGCGGAAGAAGGATTGCAAAGAAGCCATACCCACCCATTAAAGAAAGCCCACCAGCCAGTATTACTGTCACCGGGTATGGTGCTGAATTATAAGCGTCAGGCAGCCATGAATGCAACGGGAATGATGGCATCTTTACCAGAAATGCAAACAGGAAACCGAATATGATGAAATACTTCCAGAATACTGGAATGGCAGAACTACTGACAAACGCGCTTGAAAGTAATGAAGACATATTCAGAGTGAATGAATGTGATGGAGTATAATAATAGTGGAATGCAAAGAGCGTCAGGATTGATAGAAGCAGAAAGACGGAACCTAATTGTGTATAGATAAAGAATTTAAGAGATGCTGTTTCCTTTTTTTCACCACCATAGATTGCTATAAGCAGGAAAACAGGTATTATTACTGCCTCCCAGAATATGTAGAAGAAAATAAAATTTCTTGAGATCAAAAGTCCGAATAATCCAACCTCAGTAAGCATCATGAGTCCATAGAAAAGTCCATGAAATTCCTGGTTTCTTGAAATGTATATTCCTATCGGCACAATCATTGTTGTCAGGAACAGGAGTGCTAGTGTAAGGGATGAAGCACCAGTGGTGAAATTAATGCCTATGGAAGGGACCAGTCCAACACTATAGTTAGATATGATATTCCCCTGATAACCTGATGAAAAAATAATGATTGCATAAAAGAAGGTCAATGCAAGGATCAACAAGGAAGAGTACATTGAGAATTCCCAGGGTCTATTTTTCAGGAAGAATGAGATAATTGTTAGCAGGATTAACAGTATAAATATTGACATCAATATCATTTAAAAACCACCCAGAAGTTCAATCATCAGAAAGACGACAGATATACCTATCACCAGCACTATGAAATAATACTCAACCACACCGTTCTGCAATCTTCTAAAGAATGATCCAAGTTTCATTGTGCCTGAAGCCAGGGCCTCAATAGATCTGCTAAAGCGTGATTCAAACGTTGAAAAAGCGGAAGAAAGAGGCAGAATTCCCCTTTCTGCAATATCGTTGGTAAAAAGCCTATCAAGATAGTATTTGTTCTTTACAACTTTATAAAGCCTGCTTCTTGTTATGTTTATGGAACTCCATCCATTTGTTGCATACAGTGGAATCGTGATGAGGAGACCCAAAAGTACCATCATCGTGGGTATCATTGAGATTATGTATGGAACTGTAACATGAATAGTGGCTGCATCAATGAAATCATAAAATGCGTACTGGAACTGCCCCATCACCAATGATATCCCTGCCAGGATTATGAGTGGTATGAGAACAATCTTGGACGGATCCTTTGCCTCACTTGCAAGTTCAGATCTCGGCTTGCCGAGAGCGGCCAGGAAAAAGAACCTGAATGTGTAAACCGTCGTTGTCAGTGCACCTAGAATGAGCATCAGCCAAGGAAGGAATGCGTATAATGAATAGCCATTTGCCTGGAAAAATTGCCAGCTGGCATCTATTATAGTATCCTTTGAATAATAGGAAGCCGTGAATGGGATCGCTGAAAGCGTTATTGCCCCTATGAACATAAGTGTCATTGTGGCAGGCATTCTCTTCCATAAACCCCCCATCTTCTTGACATCCCTGAGTTCCATCATTGTGAGCAATATTACCCCTGCACTCAGAAAGAGCAGCGCCTTGAAAACCGCATGAACCATGGTGTGGTACAGAGCAAATGATATTGCACTATCCCCAATGACACTCCCTATTCCGAGAGCAGCAAACATGTAACCAAGTTGGCTGATTGTGGAATAAGCAAGGATTCTTTTCAGATCATTAACGACGATTCCAATAGTTCCTGCGAAAAGGGCTGTGAATGCGCCTAAAAATAATACGAAATCCAGGGCACCTGTTGAATGCGTATAAATCGGAAAAACTCTCGCGACAAGATAAACGCCTGCAGTCACCATTGTTGCGGCATGAATCAATGCTGAAACGGTAGTGGGACCTTCCATTGCGTCTGGTATCCAAACATGAAGGGGAAATTGCGCAGACTTTCCAGCTGCACCACCCATAAATAGCAGTCCAATAATTGTCAGGTTTGTCGTTCCCACATAGTTCATTATCTGTGGCCAGCTTGCCGGGTTGACGATATATGCTATGCTGAGCGGGGATGCCACCTTATCTGCAAGTGATATGTATAGAATGCTTAGCCCTATGAGAAATAGAAGATCTCCCACTCTCGTCACAATGAAGGCCTTTTTCGCGGCTGATGATGCATTTGGCTTGAAATACCAGAATCCGATCAAAAGATAGGAACATAATCCCACAAGTTCCCAAAAGAGGAAAAACTCAACAAGATTGGATGATATGGTTAAGCCCAGCATTGCGCCTGTGAAAAGGGCCGTTTCTGCGAAATATACATGCTTGTTTGGATCCTTTCCCATATAATAAATTGCAAAGAGATGTATCATCAGAGATACAAAGGATACCATCAAAATCATTACAAGGGCAAGGTGGTCAATATATATTCCAGCGTTGATGTCACCAAACCAGTTATATGACTGATATATGGGAGTTGAGCTTCCACGAATCTGGAGATAAACCATGAATGAGAGGATAAATGAAATAAGAATGGAGATTGTTGCGATGTATCCTGAGAGATTTCTTCTGTATTTGCCTGCCACTAGTGATATGGGAAAAGCCAGGACTGGACTTAAAAATATAAACCATTCATAATCCAGCATTTTACCACCTTATCTCCTTCAGAAGTGAAATAGTAATCTTCCCGTATTTCTTGTAAATAGAGACGAGAAGGCTGATTCCAACCACAGATTCCGCTGCCCCAATTGCTATTGCAAAAAGCGCCATTATCAAGGGCGTTACACTACCGCCTGACATGCCAGCGGCAACCAGGCTGAAAATGGATGCGTTCAGCATCAACTCGATTGATATCAGCATTTTGATTCCCACATTGGATACCATAACGCCAGCAAGACCAATCGTAAATATCAAAAGTGAAATTAACTCAGCTATATATAGAAACATCTTTAGTCATCCTCCGAAATGTGCATCATGCCAAGTATGCCGGCAACAAGGATTATTGAAAGGAGTTCGAATGGTACAAGATACTCGTTCATAAGCAGTAATCCAATATTTGCTATGGATTGCTCTTTCGGAATAAAGCTGCCCGGTATCTGGAAAACCTCTACCGCCATTACAATGAAGAAGAACACAGAAGCTATCACTGCAGGAATTTTATTCAATTTCTTTCCCTCCTGTTAACATGACAGTGAATACAAGAAGTGAGCTTACCGCTCCAACATAGACAAGCAACTCTATGGCACCAACCAGGGTTGCTCCAAGAAATATGAATGATGCAGATATGGCAAAAAGAAAGACCATTAGCCAGATTATCGACCTTAGAATGTCTTTTTCTGCAACTGCCTTTGCTGCAAATATGGCAAGAATCGCCCCGAAAACAAGTAGAATCAGGTTATATATCATCTTTTTACCTCCTCTTCGTGCTTTCCAAGCTCCTCAGGGTTGTACGTGAATGAATTTCTTGTTCTGGCCGTTTCAAAAACATGGGTTAAATATATAGCGTCTGTCGGGCAAATTTCCTCGCAATTTCTGCAGATGGTACACGTTCCAAAATTAACGTCCGGATATAATTTCCTCTTGTTTCTTGGATTTTCCCTCTCCACTTGCTGCATTGAGATTGTAAGATTGGGGCATACCTGTTCGCATAGAGTACATCCGACGCAATCATCCATTGAGAGGAATATCCTGTACCTGAATCTATCGGGGAGGATTTCCTTTTGTTCCGGATATTGAACAGTAACTGGTTTCTGCAAACCGTGTTTGAAAACGGTTATCATCCCCTGCAGCATTCCTATAAACGGTATCCTTTTGGGCTGTTTTACCTCAATCATGCTATACCACCTATGCCACTCAATATGATAATTCCCGTGATTACCAAATTAATAAATGAAAGAGGCAGCAATATCTTCCATCCAAAATTAACAAATTTATCAATCCTGACCCGCGGCATTGAAAGCCATACAGTCAGTGAAATTATGACCAGAATTATCGTTTTTACCATGAACCATACGAAACCGATTGAGCTTTCAAAGGGCCCGCTTCCTCCGCCGAGATACAATACACTGACCAGCATAGAGCCAAGGAAAATTGTTCCAAATAATCCCATATAGAACATCCCGAATCTCAATCCACCATATTCCGTAGTGTCACCGGTGACGAGTTCGCTGTCGCTTTCCCCCATATCAAATGGGGAATAGGAAGCCCTTGCTATCATGGATACAAAGAAAATGAACAGCCCAATGGGCTCAAGAATACCGAACGGTATGCTCTGAACTGATACTATGTTTTGCAGGTTGAGTGGTTGAAAAGTGTTTGCCGATGATATCATTATGATGGCAAGAATTGACAACATCATAGGAACCTCAAAAGATATATCCTTTGCCACAGCCCTTAAAGCGCCAAGCATTGCATATTTATTGTTTGAGCTTATGCCTGCCAGAATCTCTCCTATAGGCATTATTGCAAGAACTGCAAATATGAGTATTATTCCAACGTTTGAATGTGTAATTGTCAGCGATCCAAACCAGTATAGATTGCTGTATGGTACCATTATGAATGCAAGGATTAACCCCATGAATACAATAATAGGTGCCAGTTTGTATGGCAGATCGTCCCTTCCGTCCGGGAATATTGATTCTTTCTGCATTAATTTGAGCCCGTCCGCCATTACCTGTAACACGCCAAATTTTCCAACTCTGTTGGGCCCGATTCTGTTCTGTACCCTTGCCATATATTTACGGAAGAAATAAACCATTCCGGCTATGACCGTAACTGAAAATATCAGCACTATAATCGTTTCAATGATATATGCTCCTGCGTAAGAAGGGATATGTCCGAAAGGTGAAAGGATACTCTGGATCCTGTTTAAGATATTCATCTGTCAACCTCTCCAAATACAAGATCGATTGAACCTGAAATGGCAACAAGATCTGCGATCATAACATCCTTTCCTATTTCCCTTAGAACTGAAAGATTCTTAAATGTGGGGCTCCTGACCCGCACCCTGTATGGTTTAACGGATCCATCCCCAACAATATAAACACCAAATTCACCTTTGCTGGATTCAGTTCTTGCATAAACTTCCCCATCTCCCCTTAATCGTATCATTAGCGATTTTTTGGCCTTTGGGTTGAAGTATGGACCCTCCGGGATTTTATCCAAAGCCTGCCGCACTATCTTTAACGATTGCCTTATCTCTTCATATCTCACGAGAAATCTTCCAAGGCAATCTTTCGAATATGATACAGGAATGTCAAAATTAACCTTGTCATACATCAGGTAGGGCTCAGCCTTCCTCACATCGTAATCGACCCCGGAACCCCTGAGCATTGGCCCAGTGACTCCATAACTGATTGCAACATCTTTTTCCAGTATGCCAATGCCCTTGGTTCTTGAAATGAAGATATCATTCTTGACGAACAGGTTGAATACTTCTTCCAGTTTCTTTGGAAATGTTTCCAGGAATTCTCTTATCATGAATATTATTTTTTCATTGAAATCCTGATAGACTCCCCCTATGCTCATGTAATTTGTAAGCAAACGGGACCCGCTTGCTTCAGTGAAAATGTCAAGAAGTTGTTCCCTGAGATCAAAAACATAAAAGAATGGAGTCAACATTCCCATATCGAGTCCATAAGCCCCTGCCCACACGAGGTGCGAGGCTATCCTGCTCAACTCTGCCATTATTGTCCGTATCCATTTTGCTCTCTCTGGAGGTTCTATTCCTAATAATTTTTCGGCTGCCTCCAGGTATCCTGCCTCCATGGAAAGTGAGTTGACATAATCCATTCTGTCAAAATATATGAGTGAATCACAGTAATAATCAAGTTCACATATCTTTTCGGCATTCCTGTGAAGATATCCAATTATTGGCTCAACTTTCTTGACCGTTTCCCCGTCAAGAAGAAGTTTCAATCTTAAGACTCCATGAGTCGACGGATGCTGGGGGCCCATGTTAAGCTCAACATATTTATTTGTAGGTTCCGAAATTTCCATTACCATCCATCCCCCGGATCAAAGCTTGCATAATCATTGCCACTTTCATCCATGTTTACAAATTGCACCTTGCTCAGATCATAATTTTTCCTTAGAGGGAAACCTGACCATCCCTCCGGCAGCAATATCCTTTTAAGGTTAGGATGACCCTCAAAAATGATTCCCATAAGATCATATTGTTCCCTTTCGTCCCAATCAGCACTTTGCCATATGGAGGTTACACTCGGAACTGTGTCATTAATCGTTTCCGTTTTAACGACGATATATTCATTTCTTTCCACTGAATGAAGATGGTATACAACTTCAATCTTGTCTCGCCTGTCAATGCCCGTAATAAGGGATAGATGATCAAACCCCTGTTCAAAAAAAGATTTCATTGCGGCGATAAGATCTTCTTTCTTGACCCTGAATATTTTTCGCTTATCTTTTCCTACCGGCTCTTCTATAATGTCAACCATCTCCTCACCTGTCGGTTTCTCCCCTTATCTTCTTTTGGAGAGTTATCAGGCCGTTAATCAGAGCTTCAGGCGTTGGAGGGCATCCAGGAACATATACGTCTACCGGAATCACCCTGTCAACACCTAATACAACTGAATATCCCTGATTATATGGTCCTCCCTGAAGCACACAAACACCCATCGCAATGACATATTTCGGATATGGCATTTCATCATACAATCTTCTTACCCTTGGAGCCATCTTTTTTGTTACGGTCCCGGATACAATCATGAGATCTGACTGCCTTGGAGAATTCCTGAAAACTTCACTTCCAAATCTTGAAATGTCTGCTTTTGAAGCCTGAACCGCCATCATTTCTATTGCACAGCAAGCCAGCCCAAATGTTAGAGGCCATATGGAGTTGCTTCTTCCCCATTCCATGGCTTTTTCCATTGTTGTGGTTAGAATTCCTGCATCCCCAGTCTTCATTTTATCCACCTCATGTAACCTTTCTTATATCCATAAAAGACTGCAAACATAGGCATCAGGATAAATAGTATTGTTTCGATGAATGGGTATACACCTAGCGTCTTGAAATCAAATGCCCATGGAATCAAGAGTGCCATATCAACATCGAACAGCACAAAGAGGAGGATAATGAAATAATATTGAACTCTAACAAATGAATTGTATGATCCTCTTGCTACCTCGCCAGATTCATAGGTTTCTGTATAGCTCGAATTTCTGACTGGAGAGGATTCCAATGACAGGTTTTTTATGATATCCGAGGGCTTGAATGATAATTTTTTGCCACGGTTTGCCCTTGAATTGGACAATGTAGGAAGCATGGTGAATATCAAGAACATCCCCAGACCCATTAATATGAAGGTTATTAGCAGCGGGATGTATCCATAAAGCAACATCAACCGAGTATGCTAAGAAGATATTTAATAATTTTTTAGAGCAACACAAAAAACTCAGAATTTATTGTATTTTTTATGCGTTGGGCAAATTGAAAGCGCTGTTGGATTATTACCTGAATCATGAAAGTATTAAGATTGAACTCCTAATTAATGTAAATCCCCAAGATATGCTTCCATGACTGCCTTTGGATCTATGGGCCTTCTCGTTCTTTCTTTCACTTTGGCAATGACGTTTTCCCTTCTCAATTCACTATTCCTTCGCAAATCCTCTAGTATTAGCCTCAATTCCTCTGCATCAAGGGGCTTGATCAAATCTGAATTGAAGATTTGATTGATGTCAGTTCCGGAAATCATCAGTTCAATGGCAATTTCTAGGGATACCCTGCCGTAGGACATCCTTTTAACGCCTGCCATAATTTGCCTGATATCCTCACGTTTTACCCTTTTCCTGAATTTTCTCTCCATTTCCGGTATAAACTGGAGCATTATCCTTGAAACCTCCCTGGGTTTACCCCATATTCCAGATAGTTCCTCGAATTCTTTTTTTCTACCTGAGGATAGGATTATTTCTGATTCCTGTTTAGAGATTTCCCATTTCTTAAGGAATATAGCAACCGCCTCATCAAATGACTTTGGCACTTCTGAAATTGCCTCCTTGAACAATTCATCATTCAATTTGATTATTGGAAGATCGGTCTCCGGATACATTCGCCCTGAACCAGAAATGGGCCTCAGGAACCTTGAAGTCCCGTCTTCAAGTGCAGCTCTCGTTTCTGAGAAGTCAAGAGAACACAACTTCCTTATTCTGCTATTAATTGCTTCTTCTGCAATTGATCTCTTTTCTTCTGTAATCGAAATAATCATCATGGCATCATTTTCTTTGCACTTCATTTCTGATCTTATCGAGTCTATTTCTTCCTGTGAAATACCGTATCCTGGAAGCTCATCGGAGTGGATAAAACCACTTATGGAAAACAGCTTAAGGGTGTCCGATATTTCCCTGCCGATCCTGAATTCTCCCTGCTTCAAGAGCCCCAGCATATTGGATATTTTACCTATGAAGATTTTATTTCCTGCAGAGATTCCTTTCTGTATGATTTTGGAATTGGAATTGATCAGTCTGTGAGTGAAATCAAGGAGATTTACTTCCGTGAACCCACCTCTTTTCAGGAAAATCTCAATTGCAGTGGCTAATGAACCCTGCCTTTTTTCCTCCTCTTGCAGAGCCTGTGAAATGAGGGAAAGTTTTGAGATTCCCTTGATTTCCACCCTTCCGTATCCCATTGAAAAATTGACATCCTGCCTGATTGCATCACTATCCCTGCGGATATTTCCGGTCAATAACGCCCTCAGTCCAATTTCTTTAGCAACCTCGACCGCTTCCTGAAATGTTCTTATATCAGGCGCAGTTGATATTTCCACCAATGGAATTCCAAGCCTATCGAGAGAAAATGTCGTTTTTCCATCATCTGGATCAATCCTTCTTGCAGAATCTTCCTCGAGGCAAATGGATGTTAACCTTATTTTATGGTCATTCAAAATAAGTTCCCCACCCGTAGAAATAATTGCAGTCCTTTGAAAACCAGAGGTATTTGAACCATCGACCACTACTTTTCTCATCACGGAAACGGTTCCAATTATATTTGAATTCAATGAAGCAGCTATTGACATTGCCGTCTTCAAGGATTCTCTGTTGATTCTATGAGGTGGTTCTTCGTCTGCCTCCACAAGGCAACTATTCTCAGATATTTTGTAATTATAAGAGATGTGTTTCTTTTCCTCCTGCAGGGCAGCAATGTCGATATCGCCAGATTCATTCCCGGTGGGAAAAAGCCATCTGGAGAAAGTACCATCCAACGCCGGGCTTTCCATATCCGGACAATTGCAGAACAGCTTCCCTGTGGAAAGCTGAAGATGGATTTCCAGTCCAATTTTTATTTCACTCTGTATATGGCTAATATACATCACCCAGCAGTTCTCTTTCCAGAATCTCTCCTCTCATATTCTTGATCATAAGTGATTCAAAATCTTCATCTTCATTATTGGCAAGGAGAAACATTGTCTTTGTCAGTGCAACCTCGGGAAGCATATTGCCAGCAGATATTACCCCAATTTTCTTCAGCTCCCTTCCTGTGGAATAAACGTTCAGATCAACAGTTCCTCTCAGGCACTGTGTTGTCATGATGATTTTTGTGCCGTTTGATACTATCTTTTTCAGGGAACCAAACAAAGCCTGTGAAATATGGCCTAGACCGGTTCCCATTATGATAATAGCCCTCTTATCTTCACTCAATTTTTCCAGATCTACTCCTGATAATCCAGGATAGAAATAGACCAACGCAACCCTTGTCTCAAGCTTGTTCAATAATAGTGTTTCATTGGCTCTTTCTGTGTAACCAGAAATATACTCTACATTTTTATTGCGGAATGTTGCGATAGGTTTACTGGATATTGACTTAAAGGCATCTCTCCTCGTTGAATGCATCTTCCTTGCCCTTGTCCCTCTTAGAAAGCTTATGCTATCATCGGAAGTGCCGGAATGCATTGAAATACCAACCTCTCCAATGTTTGTGGATGAAAAAGCCAGCGCTCCTTCCATATTCCCAAATGAATCGCTGCTTGGCCTGTCAGAGCTTCTCTGAGAGCCAACCATTACCACGGGTCCGGAAAGCTGCTCAAACATAAATGCGAGTGCGGATGATGTATATGTCATAGTATCGGTACCATGAGAAATTACAACTCCCCTTGATTTTGATAATTCCTCTGAGATTATCCTGGCCAGTTTTATCCACATATCAGGTTTCATGTTCTCACTGAGGATATTTTCAAATTCCCTTACTGCAATAGCGTACTTTTCCTCCATGTATGGATAACGATCAATGATCATTCTGATATCGGTTGATGGGTGAACCGCCCCTGTAGTGTAGTCTATTGCACTAACGATCGTCCCTCCAGTAGCTATCAGAGAAATTGGAAGCCCGCTGCCGTGCTGTGATTTTATCTTTTTTTTCTTTGCAATCTCTGGTTCGGTTGTTTCGAGTACCTTGATATTCTCCTCTTTTAAAGTTACATTATAGCCATTTTGAAGCTTGACAGTAACGAATCCTTCTTCTTCAGAGATGAAGATGACCTCAATATCCTCCCCATTATACCTGATCTTGAGTTTTGTTCCCCTTGCATAGTCCGTTCATGCCACCTCTTCCTTACAGCATACTTTGCCCTGTCTTAATTTTGATCCCCAGTATCCTGATCAAAGAAAGAGCATTTACAGGAGCATTTCCAAACGGATGGTTGTTGAAATAAATAGTCACATCTCCTTCCTCATGATTCTTGATCAATTGCCCAATATCCTCAAGTTCTTTCTCTGAATAATTGTAATTATATTTTTCCATTCCAGCACCTCGCTCATTCCAGCCCTTCCTGTTTCTGCCGTG
Organism: Thermoplasmata archaeon; assembly: GCA_021827885.1. The sequence goes on from JAKAUD010000185.1 coordinate 15,351, forward strand.
CAGTCTTATGTAGGATGTGCCATTAGTGGGCAGTATGTTGTTCATAATATTATCCGGGCTGTCTACGGTGACAGCACCTAAGCCTATGGAAGAGCATCTTTCAAAAAAATCCCTTCCGGAAAGTAGTTGGCGATTCCTTGCCTCAACGAAAGGAATCATCCATGGTTCTGATATTTCCCCGATCAGCCTTAATTCTCCATTGTAATTGTCTTTTCCAATCCATGGCGGCAGACCAAACATGGTGGCCTTCAACCTCCCGGCATTTCTTAATGGATTCAGCACTGTTTCAACGAATTCGTTGAAGGAATCCAGCCTTTCTTTGAGATTGTCTGCGTTTTCGGGATGCGTATACTGCCTTGGCACCTTGACACTGAATCTAAAATCCGCGTTACTATTCAGTTGCTTAATCCATGAATCAACAATATCCCGCCGAGGAATGTTATAAAAAGTGCTATTGATTTCCACCGTTTCAAAATAATTAGAATATAACCTCAAGGAAGGCCTGGCTGACTTTGGATAAAATGAACCGGACCATTCAGGGTATGACCAACCGGAACATCCGATATGGATGCTCAAATTCCGGACTCCTCCAACATTTTTCTTGCAATTATTACTCTCTGGATCTGGTTTGTTCCCTCGTAAATCTGGGTTATTTTTGCATCCCTCATATGCCTCTCCGCATCCATATCGGTTGTATAACCATAGCCTCCAAACAGTTGCAAGCTCTCCGTTGTGATCTTCATTGCAGCATCTGAAGCAAATAGCTTTGCCATCGAAGATATTTTGATGCAATCCTCGTGCCTATCCCATCTGGCAGCGGCTTCGTAGACCAATAGCCTTGCTGCCTCAATCTGTGTTCCCATATCTGCAATCATGAATTGTATGCCTTCAAAATCCGTGATAGGCTTCCCGAACTGCTTCCTCTGGGCAGCATACTTTATGGCTTCATCGAGTGCACCCTCGGCTATTCCAAGTGCCTGTGCAGCAATGCCTATCCTTCCCGCATCCAGAGTCTCCATTACAACCTTGAAACCTTCATTCAATTTCCCGACAAGGTTTGATTCCGGGACCTTTACGTTCTCGAAGACCAATTCGACAGTGCTGGAACCCCTTATCCCAAGTTTATGAATATCCCTGCTGATCTTTAATCCTGGTGTTTCGGCATCCACAACGAATGTGGAGATCCCCTTATGTTTTCTTTCAGGATCTGTGACTACATCAACTACGTAAAACCGAGCTAATCTACCATTGCTTATGAATATCTTAGTCCCGTTAATTACATAATCAGATCCAACCTTTTGTGCCGTCGTTCGTATTGCAGCTGCATCGCTGCCTGCTCCTGGCTCTGTTAGGGCAAGTCCACCTATTTCTCCGTTAACTACCCTTGTCAGGTATTTCTTCTTCAATTCCTCTGAACCGAACATGAGAACCGGCTCTGCGAAAAGTGTTAACGCACCATCCAGGACTAAGGCGGTGCTTGGGCATGCCTTCGATAATTCTTCGATTACGCTGGCAAGAAAGCTGAAAGACATGCCGTATCCACCATATTCTTTTGGGATATAACTGGCGAAGAGCCCCAGCTCATGCATTCTTTTAATGAGTTTATCCGGAACCTCCATTTTTATGTCAATTTCTTTTGCCAGGGGTTTAACTTCCTCATTGGCGAATCTCCTTACATATTGAATTACTTCAGCTTCTTCCTGTGAGAGATTATTCATTTGAATCAAATCCTTAATCACTTTTAATAAATATCTGTTTTGCCTTTATCAAATAGTTGAGTGAATTTGACTTTTGCCTCATAAAATTTTAGAAAATTTTCTTTTTGATTATAATGATAAGTTGAATGATCAGGTCATAATTTGATTCCCAACTCATTTTTCAAGTGAATCAAAAGTGCATCAGGGATCTTTACAGATTCACTGTATCCTTTATGTTCCGTGCCTATGAAGACATTTTTAGCTTTCCTGAACGCTTCTGCCTCCTCACTGCTGAATTTGAATTTCAGGTATTGCACGGTTGATTCAAGTACTTCAGTAGATCTTCCCTCTTCCGGAATCGCTTTGCACTCTTTGCTATCATATGTTATAACAACATGTTCTTCAATGCCAGCGAGTTTTGGTAGCTCCCTTACGAGTGCCTTCTCGTCTGTGATTTCTATGAACATTGTCACGCTGAACTCGTTGCTCCCCGGCATCTGTTCATTGTATACTCTCAGCAAGCGGTTTATCTCATCATCATCGTGGACGTTTTCTACAAAAATCATTTCGTTTATCTGGTTTAACAATGTTTCCCTGGATTCGAAAAGAAAGCTGAAGGTCTTTGTGGATACCCTTCTTAATTTCTTTAATTGTATAACATCTTTTCTTTCGTTATCCACTACCTTTGAGAAATCTTCGGGAGAAGAGACCTCCCCCTTTATAATAGGTTTCATAGAACCACTCAGTTTGTCTTTATTTTTGAAAGCGTTTCTTCATATTTCTTTGCGTGGGATTTCTCAGCCTTTGAAAGTATTTCGAACCAGTGCGCTATATCTTCAAAGCCCTCGTCCCTTGCCACTTTTGCAAATCCTGGGTACATCTGAGAGTATTCGTATGTCTCTCCTGCTATTGCAGATTTAAGATTCTGTTCGGTTGTTCCTATTGGCTCTCCTGTCACTGGATCTCCGACCGCCGCCAGATATTTAAGATGTCCAAAAGCGTGGGCAGTCTCTCCATCTGCCGTAGATCTGAAAACCTGCGAAATTTCCTGCAGCCCCTCTTCATCTGCCTTCAGCGAGAAATAGAGATATCTTCTGTTTGCCTGGCTCTCTCCTGCAAAACCTGCCTTCAGGTTTTCTAGTGTTTTAGATTTACTAAATTCCATTTTATCACTGGCTTTGCATTTCTTCAAAATATAATAACCTTTGTGTATTGATTATTGTTTAATACTCATTCTAATATAGAACGGCCAGAACTTATTAAAAATATGGCAAGGTCCCTCCTGATAGTTTCGGTACCCTCAAGTTTGAAGATTTCACCATCAAACCTGATTTCAATTTTCTTTGGCGTGTTTATCTTTATCACTCCTGATTTGAATTTTTCTGGGATAGCATCTCTAAGCGGATCAAATGAACTGAAATCTTCCAGTGGAATCTGAACTACTTCTAATCCTGTCTTTCCATGAAGGCTTCCAGGAAATCTAATCAGCCTGTGTATATCAGTTGAAACAGGTTCATCTATCTCGCAGGCTTCCCTTTTCTTTACTTCTGAAACAGCAAATTCCAGCACCTTTAGATCATTTTCTTCAAAATACCTGTATTTTTCTGGACCAGATTTTGATAATGCTATTCCCCGGTTCTTATTGGTGCTTGATTTGCCTGCAGGCCTTTTCAGGCTCGATAGATAACCATTTGCAGCGCGTCCGTCCTTGAAAATTGAGTTGAGAATTTCCTCTCCATTGCCTTCTCCACACTCTCTGATAAT
>JAKAUD010000174.1 GCA_021827885.1 Thermoplasmata archaeon
ACTCATGCCTAAAATAGGAACACATGCAAAGAACGCACATAAAATAGAAACGATAGATGAGGCTTTGCAGACCAAGGTAAACAACGCAATAAAGAAAAGAATGTTTTTTTAATTACCCTTTTTTTTTATCTATTTAAATCGGAATTATTTTCGTTTGCTACAATAATTTTTTTTGATTAGTTAAATCTCCTTTTAAAGGAAATGGATAATATAACATCATTGATCAAAAACGGCAACGTGAATATTATAGACATCAGGCCATTTGAGGAATATCTCAAAGGTCACATTCCGGATTCTGTGCTGGCCCCATACACGAGTGATCAGTGGTTTCATGAACTATCAGACTTCATAAGGCATTCCCCAAAAAAAATTCTAATAGTAACGGATAAACTGCAAGTTTTACCATCTTTCAAGGAGAAACTTTCAGGCATAAGGGCTGATTCGGAGGTTGTGCAGTATTCTGAACTTATAAAGTTGGAAGCAATTTCTGAGGCTTCTCTGGGGGAAATAGATGTTGATACATTGATCTCTGATCAGGATAAATGGAATATTATTGATGTAAGGGAACCGTTTGAATGGACAACGGGTGTAATTCCTGAGGCTATGATGATATCCATGAATGACATCCCGAATAATCTGCCTTCTCTTGATAAAACTAAAAAATATGCAGTTGTGTGTGAGCATGGAAACAGGAGCCTTTATGCTGCAATTTACCTTGCAGATCGTGGCTTTAAAGTTGCATCAGTAAGGGATGGAATGGCTTCGTACCGGATGAAGAAGATACCAATGGATTGATTATGCTCCAAAAAGATTAGTATTCATGAGCGTATTTACCATTGTAATTCATGAATAAGGACATTGGACGAAAGTTAATTGCAATAGTTGCATCAGATCGGAGAAGTGTCAATGAATACCTGGAGAAAGATTTTATAAATGTCCTTAGCTACAAAAGAAAAATGATTTCTGAGGAAAACGTGAAACGATTTTTAACCTTGTCAAAGGAACTTGGCCTAGTATCTGAAAATGCTGGCAAGTACCAGCCAAATTTCAATGCGAAGGGGGTTATTGTACCCATAGATTTTGTTTTCACAGAGGCAGAATTATTCGAGGAAAAGGAAGATCTTAATTTCATGGATCGATTGCTTGATGCCATAACCGCCTCCGGAAAGATGTCAAAGAAAGAGGCATTAAATCAAATGAAGGAGCATCTTAAGGAATTAAAGTATATAGATAATGAAGAGAGGCTGCTTTCCATAATGATAGACAATGGAATAAAGATTGATGATTTTGTAGATGAAATAAAAGAAAGATACATGAATAATGGAAACAAATGAAAAAATAATCAAGTAAGAAGATCTTCAGAAGAACGTATCAAGATTTCCCTGCCTTCCCTTGCTGAATTGCCTCTGAAGTTCTTCTATTCCCTTTGTGATTCTATCCTCAGAGAAATTATGGGTTTCGCATAGGAATTTTAGTATCTCCTCCTTATTTGGTTCCATGAATTTCATTTCAATATCTGATACAGTCGGAGGATTCCTGAATAATTCCCTGATTTCTTCCAGGTTTGATATAAATTCATTCTTGGCGTTGAGGACATTTTCCAGGGTTCCATACTTTTTCATCAGAGAAATTGCAGTCTTAGCACCGACCCTTTGAAGGCCCTCATTAAAATCTGTTCCGATAAGGATTGCAATATCAATCAGCTTCTCCCTGCTAACTCCAAGGGATGAAAGAGTTTCGTTCAGATCAATATATTCAGGATTCACAGAAATATACACGTTCCTGCTTGAAATCCTCCTTCTGCCATAGAGAGTAAAATTTCTGAATATTCTTCTGGCACCAAAAAGAAGGCAGTCATAATCCTGTGAGATTACGCCCTGCACCATTCCTGTTGCACTCATTGAGGATGCCTGTGCCTCCCCTTCAGAAATAGCCTGCACATAGGGCAAACCCATGAATCCAAGCAGTTTTTTGCAGTCTTCAACAATCTCTGGCGTTACATAGTTAATGGTTCGCTTCAGCCTCGCAATTCTCTCGGCATCTCCTTTTTCTATAGCTTCCTCTAGATTCAGCTTGGCTTTTTCCTTGATGAGCCTCCTTTCTGCGATCGTTCTCTGCTTGAGTGGAGACGGTTTTCCATCAAAAACAAAAACCGGCTTTATCCCCTCAGCCATTAATGATATGGTCTTGTAAAATATGCCCGATAGATGCGATGTGACGTTCCCTTCGAGATCGGTGAGAGGACTTCCATCACTTTGCCGTATGCTGCTGAGAAACTGGTAGATGATATTGAAAGCATCCACAGAAACAAGATAACCGGAAAAATCACTGATCCTTGTTTCATGTTTAATAACTAAATCTGAAATATCTACTCCCATCTTATGGATTGCATGCAATTCCAATATTTAAGAGATAGAATTCGCATGATAATTCCTCCGGGATAGATCTGTGCTTCACAACCTTCAAAACTCTCTTTCCTGGGGAGAGTTTCTCAATGCTAAGGATTGTCTTGACGGAATGATTCAGGAAATAGCCACCATAAGCCTGAAAATTGCCTTTGTCAACGTCCATATAAATCTGGTTTGTTATTAGAACAGGTATATTGTGTTCAGCAGCCATGGTTCCCAGTATCGATAACTGTTTCTGCATTGAAGGTGGGCGGTTGCTTTTTTCATCCCGTTCTGCCCTGAAATGTTCTGTGAACGAATCAACGATCATTATGGAAAAATTACCCTCCTTTTCAAGCATTTTCTGGCTCTTCATTATGGAAATCTCCTGATCCTCCACACTCAAAACCCGGTAAAGATACATCCTCTGCAGAATCTCCCTGTTTCCGCCAGATATCTGGAGAAATCTCTCTGATGAGAATCCCTCAGAATCAATATATATAACATTTTTTCCGCTGTTTAAACATGATACCGCAAAATGCATTGCAAAATTTGTCTTTCCTGAGCCGCCTTCACCAAATACCTCGGTTATGACACCCTTTTCAAGCCCTCCGTTAAGAAGTGAATCTATGCAACCTATCCCCATAGGAATATGCTCTTCGGCTTGGGTCAGGTCAATCCTTTTCATCAATATCGATAAGAATTACTACGAATTAAATATGTTTAATTTTGGAAATGAATTCATCTGATTCGGAACTCTTTCAGGATCTGTTCTGCCACCACAAGAAGATCCTCGGAAAAAATTGTTGTGCCGAATGGATTCAAGTAGTTGTCATCAGGGTTGATCAATATTGAACGCTGTGTCACCCTGAACATTGATTCATCATTGGGTGTATCCCCGATAGATACTGTATTCTCCCTTCCAACGGAATACTGCTCTATTAGATCATTCACATTGATCCCCTTGGCAGTAGGATTCACCATAATTTCCCCATCCCTGATCAGGTTCCCCCTTTTGTCAAATGAAAGCTTATTCGCAAGAATTTTATCAAACCTGAAAGACAGGTTGATCATTTCCGCCAGCATATACAACCCTCCAGAAACCACCGCCACGACAAATCCATAGTCTCTAAGCAAATTGAGTGCTTCGATTGTTCCCTCCCTGATCTCTATCCTGCTTAATATGGCATTTATATCAGATGCGCAAAGGTCAGGTTTTGCATCAAGCCATTCTGTGATATCCCTGATCATGAATTCCCTGTAGGAAATCTTTCCTGAAAGATATAGATCATAATTTATCCGGTTATCAGTACCCAGAGTCTCATGAATAATCCTCCAGCTGCTTCGTGTCGTTGTGAGAACACCATCCATGTCGAAGATTGCCAGATATCTGTTTAATGCCATCATTCCTGACTCAATAGGATTTCCCGAAATTGACTACGAACTCTGCTTTTTCCCTGCAGCAAACGCATTTCAAACCTGCCTTAACTTGAATATCAAAAGGCATATTAGTGCTCTTTCCCCCTGAGGCATCCTTGATCTTTTTTTCGCAAGATTCTTTGCCACACCAATTAGCCTGAGCCATATTTCCATCCGCAATCAGGCTTTTCATTTCTTCCAAATTATCGGTAAACTTTATGTGTGAATAAAGAAAATCTGATGATTTCTTGAGGAGATTTTCTCCTATGGATTTAAGGATGACCTCAACCTGGCTGATTACGGATTCGAATGCCATAGTTCCTTTTTCCATGGTATCCCTCCTTACATAGGTGATCTGGGATTGCTTAACCTCCCTCATTCCAACCTCAAATTTTATGGGTATCCCCTTTAATTCCCAGTAGTTATATTTCCAACCTGGGGTATATTCACTTCGTTCGTCAAGATGGGTTCTATGACTCCCTGAAGTGATTTTATGAATTTTCCTGCAGTAGTCAAGAACCTCTTCCCTGTTTTTTTCATTATAAATAGGCACGATGATGACCTGATATCTGGAGAGCCCTGGAGGAATAACAAGCCCCTTATCATCCCCATGAACCGCAAGAAGCACACCAAGCATCCGGGTTGAGATTGCATATGTATTCTGGAATGCATATGTCTTTTCTCCAGTTTTGTTCAGGTATGCTATATCAAATGCCCTGGCAAAGTTTGTCCCATCGTGGTGAAAATCCGGTCCCTGAACATTACGGCCGTCTGGAAGCAGAAATTCAAAGCTGTATGTCGCCACTCCTCCCGCAAACTTTTCAGATTCGGTTTTTTTTCCCTTAATGCCTTGAAGACAGAGAAGCTCCCTTAGCGTTTTCTCATAAATCTCAAGGATTCTGTCACGCTCGTCATTTGCCGATTCCTCATCTGCAAATACCGAGTGCCCTTCATTCCAGAGAAATTCACGATTCCTCAATAATGGTGTAGGATGCTTGAACTCCCACCTGACCACGTTATTCCACTGGTTGTATCTCAAGGGAAGATCACGCCATGATCTGATCCATCTGGAAAAAGCAGGATACATGATAGTTTCTGAAGTTGGCCTGATGGCGAGTTCTTCCTCCAGCTTGGATTGACCTGCTTTTGTTACCCAGGCCACCTCCGGAGAAAAACCCTCGATGTGTTCCTTTTCCTTCTCAAGAAATTTCTTTGGAATAAGTAGTGGAAAAGCGGTGTTTGATATGCCATCAGCCTTGAAAAGTTCGTCAACAAATGACTGAATCCTTTCCCAGACATAATAGCCATAAGGACGAAATATGGTTGTTCCAGAAACATCCCCATAATCGAAGAATTCTGATTTTATAAGGACCTGCGTATACCACTCTGAAAAATTTTCTCCCTTTTTTACTGTTATTCCTTCATCCTCTGCCATTCTTTTCCATGGGAGATATAAATTATGATAAATTGCTTTTCCTTTTCCAGAAGAATGCTTGTGATTTCTTTATCGAATTCCCGATCGAATGCGTTAATTTTAAGCCTTGGTTAAGATTGAACTAATATGCTTTCCACGGACCAATCACTTAAGGATGAAATTATAGGACTGGCCAGAAAATTGCTGCCGATAAAGGCAATAAGCCCTGAATCCGGCGGAACTGGAGAATCAAAGAGGGCTGATGAAATTTGCAATATCCTGAAAGAAATGGGAAGAGATGATTTCAGGAGGTTTGACACGACAGATAAAACAGGTGCAGTTAGATCAAATATTATCCTCAAGACTGGAAATCTTGAACGAACTTTTTGGATTGTCTCACATATTGATACAGTACCTGTTGGTGAGAAGGGGCTATGGTCAAAGGAACCTTTTGCAGCAACAGTTGAGGGGAATAGAATCTATGGAAGGGGATCCTCTGATGATGGCCAGGCAGTATTTCTTTCACTGATTCTTGCAAGGCAACTGGATGTTCAAAACCTTAGGTATAACCTTGGGCTCGCCTTCGTGGCCGATGAGGAACTTGGCAGCGTCTATGGAATCCAGTACCTGATGAAACAGGGGATATTCAAGAAGGAAGATCTTATCCTTGTTCCCGATTCCGGTTCTGAGGATGGCCTTGACATAGAGGTTGCTGAAAAGAGCATCCTGTGGATAAAATTCACAATCAATGGAAAGCAATACCACGCAAGCCGCCCTGATAATGCAATAAACGCAGAGAGAGAATCCATGAAATTCATTCTTAAACTGGATGCTGAACTTCATGAGAAATACACTGCAAGAAATGATATTTTCAACTACCCGCTATCAACATTTGAACCCACGAGGCACGAAAAAAATGTTGACAATGTTAACACGATTCCTGGCATTGATGTCGTATATATGGATTGCAGGGTGCTACCTGTGTATGATCTTGACAATGTTATTGACGATATAACAAAATGCATCAGGGAATTTGAAAGAGAGAGCAAGGTGCGCATATCAATGGAACTGGTTCAGAAAGAACAGGCACCCGTCCCGACTGATCAATCTTCAGAAATAGTGAAGGTACTCTCAGAATCCATAAAAAAGATCAAGGGAGCGGAGCCAAGGATAGTCGGCATTGGTGGTGGGACCTGCGCTGCTTTCTTCAGGCATGCTGGCATTGATGCCGCAGTTTGGTCGACCACGGTTCCTGAGGTTGCGCATCAGGCAGATGAGTACTGCATTGTTGATCATATAATAGAGGATTTAAGAATAATAAATGAAATATTATATACAAAGGGCGACTAATCATCTACTTCAGCCAATTCCCTTATCCTGTTTACCCCGTCCACTTCCATAATAATATTTGAAACGGCAGGAGGAACCTGATCCTCCCATGGCTCCCCATTAAGGATCTTCTTTCTTATCTTTGTTCCTGACCATTCATCCCTGTTCGCTAATTTTACAGCCTGAACGTCATAGCCCTTTTCCTTGAAGAGCCTTCTAACCAGTGGATTATTACTATATATCGATTGAAATTTGGGTGTCAGTGACTCCACATGCGCTACCCATAACGGATTTGAATTTACGTCTTCAATGGGGATAATGTAAAAATTGAATATTCCTGCAGATTCCAGGGAATTTGATATCATCAAGTGCCTCTCGCCTGCCGTGAAAGGATTCTCCATGGTGTGCGAGTATTGTGCGCTTCCTATCCCTATTATAACCGATGAATAATCAGATAAAATTTCCTTTATAACATGCAAATGCCCATTATGGAAAGGCTGGAACCTTCCTACAACAAAAGCTCTCATTCTATCTTAATGCGTTTCCTATTTATTTCCTTTCCATTGGTTCAGTAGTGGAAAAGGGATGACTTCTAAATAAGGCTGCAACCACCAGACAAAGCGTCTGTCTTAAGGAATTCATTCAGGTTGCCAACGGCTTCCTGCTTTAATGCGATAATGGATTCTTTCAACTGCATCACCTGCTTGACTGCGTTTGCAAGTTCTACGCCTTCGTCATCTACATTGAGTATAGACTCCATTGCCTTGCTGAAATTCTTATTCATTCCATCCGGCACTATTCCCATCGGAATATCATCCATATATAGGATCGAATGCGAAGAGCCGTGGCCTATCCTCTTGACCTTCCTTTCGAACTTGATGTCCGGTTCTGCCCGGAAGTCAAGCCTGAAATTTATCATGCCAAACAGGAATTCTTTCCTATATAGAATCACGTCTGGCGAATCCTTGATATTAACATCGATATCCTTTACAATTCCTTCAGGAGTCAGTAAAAGACTGCTCTGGAACATTCTAAGAAGGTTTGGGAGATGTCTTGCATAGTCCAGGACAGCAGTATTATAGCGATCGTATTGTTCAGCAAAGTTCATGTTTATTGATAACAGATGGTTTGTTGATAGATCGTCCCAGAGTGGTCTCTCATTTCTCTTAGGAATCGCTGGTATTACGGTGGAAAGGCTTGCTATGGGCCAAGGATCAACAAAGGACTTAATCATGTCATCAGCAACCTTCTTCAGTATCTGCAGATGCCCATCCCTTTTCTTCTTAAGCTCTTCTGAAATAATTTCTTCCTGAATCTGCTTGTCATTGCCAGGTCTTTCAAGCTCGCTTCCAGAATAGTTTCTTAAAGAAAACGGAGATTTGGATCCTCTCATCATCAATTCTATCTCTGAAATTTTGTTTCTTAATATTACGGATTCCTTCAGGAACCAATAACGATAGAGTATATATGCTATTAAGAATGAAATTATGATTGAAAGCAGTGACGCTACTAAAATTATTGCATCAAAAGATGTCATTGATGTTCCCTGAAGAATTCCCCAATTTTCCTGATGCCTTCCCTTATATCACTTTCAGATGCTGCATATGACAGCCGGAAATGATTTTCTCCCCGGCTTCCAAATACTGATCCGGGAATGAGTGATACGCCCTTCTCATTGAGGATGCGCATGCAGAGCTCCTTTGAATTCATGTCTATGTTATAATGGGGGAATATGTAAAAAGCACCATCTGGTTCAATAAGATCTATGCCGGAGATTTTATTGATTTCTTCAATAGCAATAGATCTCCTTTTCTCAAATTCTATTCTCATTTTTTCCGATTCCTCGAAGTGATCAAGGGCAAAAATTGCCGCCTCCTGGGAGATCGATGGTGCACATGTAATGGTCTGCTGCTGGAATGTGTCGGAAGCCGCTATAATTTCAGTAGACGCAACCATATAACCAATCCTCCACCCAGTCATTGCAAAGCTTTTTGAGAATCCCGATAATATTATTGTATATTTCAAGTCCTTATCAACTACCAGTGGGGAAAAAAGTTTTCCCTTATAAATCAAGTCTTCATATATCTGATCGCAGATAAAGAAAATGTGATTGTCTTCACAGATGGTGCATAATGAACGTATATCTGACTCTGAAAGCAATTTCCCGGTAGGATTACTCGGATTTGACAACAGGATCCCTCTGGTCCGTGGGTTAATCATCTGCTTAAGCTTCTCAAAATTGATCGAGTAATCCTCATTTGACGGAAAAGTTACAGGCTTAACTCCGTAGATTTTACAGATGTCGGGATATGAGAGGTAGTATGGTTCAGGAATCAGGATCTCATCACCCTCATCGCAAATCGACATGATAGCCAGATTTATGGAAAATTTTGTGGGCGTAACTATGAGATTCTTTTCACTTATTTCCGAATACCTTGATGAATAATGGGAGGCGATTCGTTTCCTTAAGTCCGGGAACCCCAATGATGGAGTATAATGCGTATAGCCTTCAGAAGCTTTTCCGAATGCATAATCTATGATACCCTTAGGAGTTGTAAAGTCAGGTTCTCCTATACCGAAATTGTAGACCTTGACTCCTTTTGATTTAAGTTCCTGAACTTTATTGCTTAATGAGACCGTCTCTGATCTGGAAACTGCCGATACCCGCCTTGATACCATGATTCAACAATGACTATTTCATAATTAACCATTGTTCAATGACTTCCATAATTATACCTTCAAGAATTAGCTATTGAAAAAATAGCTGGTTTAAATAATAAATTCCAATTCTATCTCAAATGGTAAAAACGTGTATAACTGTTAGTGCAGTTTTAATCGAGGGAAATATGGTCGTTCTCGAACACAATCAATTCCTTAAAAGATATATGCTCATTGGTGACCACCAGAATGAAGGCGAAACGCCTGAGATGGCATTGAAAAGAATTGTAAAGGAGAAGATAGGCCATGAGATAGAAATAATCAACTATTCCATTGGGGATGAGAAAATCGATAACAGGGGATTGGATATCAATCCTATAACAGTCCTCGTGGAAAACATAACGTATCCGGACGGGCAGCACCATCATCTTGACATGATTTTCCTTGCAAGAATCATCAAGTCTGCAGATGCCAGCATCGGGAAGAATGAAAATATCAGGTGGTCACCGATCAATAGTCTTGTTAGTGAAGGTGTTGAACCAAAGGTAATCGAAGTTATTGAAAGAGGATCTTCTTTTTTATTTGATAAAAGGGGTTATTGAACCCACACCCATATTCAGGACGGAACCTTGTAATATATGGGAGATTTTTCACTCTCTTTTTCTACGAATCCAATGGCTTTATAAATCCTGTAAGCAAAATTGTTTCTATCAACCCATAGCTGGCAGCTATCATAACCGTGGGTTTTAAGTGATTTGAGTGAATTTGCAATTATTGAACGAGAAAGTTTCAAGCCCCTGAATTCTTCCAGTATGAAAAGAAATAGAAGCAGTGGCATTCTTTCCTTTTCCGTCTTCCCATCTGTAAAAATTATCCCTCCAACATCATCACCATTTTTAGTTATTTTATAAGATGAATCCGTTATTATTCTGCCATAAATGCCTCTTGAGATTTCATTCATGAAAGGTTTCATTGCATCTTCCCTTGAAGGCAAAAGAATTCTCTCCGGTATACCTCTGAAACTATCAAAGAGGATGCCGGATAAATCAGAAATATTGTTATTCGATATTTCTGTAATTTCGTAACCGCCTAAATCTATTTCAGAATCCGGTAATGATGATTCTTCAATTATTAATTCCATTCTAATGCGATCCATAATATTGAAGCCATTTTCCTTAAGTATATCGCGAAAATTATTAGGTTCGTTGAAAATGCCATTCATTACCAGTGTCTTGTGCAGCCTATCTGCTTCATTGGAAAGCCACTTCAGAAGATTGGTAATCTTTTCATCACCTATTTCCCCAGTTTCAAATCCCAAGGTGGAATACATCCTGTCGTCACCATTTGTGGGAAGGATAAAAAAAGCATATGCGGATGCTTTCCCATTCGAAAGGATGACTCGTGATGGTATCTTATTTTCCATAAGGAGAGGGATCAGTTCATCATATGACTCTGAAATATTTTCTTGAGGATATAACTTCTGTTGCCATTCAATATGGTCCTTCAGTATAGATTGCCAATCCAGCTTTTTGTTGGTGAGATCCATATTAATGCTAAGGCAAATCCTATATTAATTTGATTCGCATAGAGAAAGATATGCAAGATGAAGAGAGAACCCAGAAATTCAATGACTTATCTGTCAAATATTCTCAATATTACAAAGGTAAGATCATGATCGTTCCAAAGGTACCAATCCGGAAACTCTCTGATTTTTCCTACTGGTATACGCCAGGCATCGCTGAGGTATCCAGACGTATAGCGAAGGATGCTGACCTTTCTTTCGATCTGACAGGAAGATGGAATTCAATAGCCATTCTAACAGATGGAACAAGAGTTCTTGGAATAGGGAATGTGGGGCCTGAAGCAGCTATGCCTGTAATGGAAGGCAAAGCGATGATCTTTAACTACCTGGGAGGTGTCAATGCCACTCCAATACCGATCAGAACAAAAACAAAGGAGGAATTCATAACTGTAGCAAAGGCACTTGAACCTTCATTTGGTGGGTATAATCTGGAGGACATTGAAAGCCCAAAGTGCTTTTATGTACTTAGGGATTTGCAGAAAGAGTTGAATATACCTGCATGGCATGATGACCAACTGGGAACTGCATGTATAATTCTTGCCGGAGTTATTAATTCTTTAAGGCTCGCCGGGAAGAAGATTCCAGACTCAAGGGTTGTTTTCATAGGATCCGGCGCTGCAAATATAGCCGCTGCAAACCTGCTTATAAATGCAGGCTTCAAGGCCGGCAACCTCGTCCTTGTGGACTCTAAGGGCATCCTTGAACCTGAAAGGGATGATATTGACTCACTCATGGTAAACAACCCATGGAAATATGACCTTGCGCTCAGCACTAATTCTGAACGCTTAAAGGGAGGGATCCTGGAATCGATGAAAGGTGCTGATATTGTAGTATCGGCAGCAAGATCTGATCCAAACACGATAAAGCAGGAATGGATAAAGTCAATGAATGATTATCCGGTAATTTTTGCACTTGCAAACCCGGTACCTGAAATCTGGCCTCATGTTGCAAAGGAGGGTGGAGCAAGGATTGTGGCTACTGGAAGGGGTGACTTCCCAAACCAGATCAATAACAGCTTGGTTTTTCCTGGAGTTTTCAGGGGAGTCCTGGACTCCAGATCAAAGGGGGTAAATTTTTCAATAATGGTCAAGGCATCTTATGAAATTGCTGATTTTATAGAGAATCCGGATAATGATAATATTGTTCCGAAGATGACTGATCTTGAACTTTACCCTCGCGTGGCTTCGGCAGTAGCAAAAGCTACATCGGATGAAGGGCTGGCGAGAAAAACTGGAAGCAAGCAAAAATTCTATGATACAGCCAAAGAGATTATAGAAGAGAATCGAAGAATATTTCAGAGTATAATGGATAGTAATTTGATAAAAGCATTGCCGGGTGATTGAAAGATGAAAAATGAAAAGAAAATGAAAATTGAGGTAAGAGATGCAGGCGGAGAAGATTTGAAACAGTTTCTTGGTCTGATAGAGAGAATGAAGAGACTCAACGGTGAGTTTGATCCCCTTTTCACTATTGATGAAACAAAAAGGGCGGATGCCGAGAATTTTTATGGGAAGTGCATAGAGGACAAAGAAAATTACATAGTGATAATTGCAGAGTTTAACAAGAATATTGTAGGTATCCTAAAGGCAGAAATCCGGAGGAGGGTTTATTATAATCCAGATAAGGAAGCAAGGATAATTGATCTCTATATCATGCCGGAATATAGAAGAAAAAAAGTTGGTGGTGTGCTCCTTGACTATTTCTATCTGAAACTGGAGAAATTGGGCATTGAAATTGTTACAGCAGAGTTTCCTGCTTTGAATCTGATCGCCCTTAATTTCTATAAAAAAATTGGCTATAGGAATGTATCATCAGTCATGGGTACCTCGATCAGTTTACAAAGAAAAAAATAGAAGTTTCAATTCTTACTGAAGTCACTATCATTTTGTGGTGACTTCAACCCTCCCGTCAGCAGATAGATGATTGTTACGTTCCCTTGTTCACTAAATTGAGTTTTTTAGATTTACCCAGAGAAAACGGAAATTATCCTAGGTTTCTAGTTCCCGTATTGTATTCCCAAACCTGCCACCATGATTCATCAAGATGGTATGGTTGCGAAGTGAAGTGAAATATTCCTATTGACAGCGTGATTGTAAATGTAATGTTTTCATAGAATGTGAAGTTGCCCTGATTGACTGCCTTGTACACTGGGGTGCAATGCGCCAAGTTACAACCGCCATTAAGATATCCGTATATATACAAATCAAAAATTGAGGCATACGGTCCATTACCCGTTGAGTATTGACCATATGGTCCAAAACTATCATTCTTGTTGGTTCCGTTCTTATACAGCGGGTGGTTAATTGATACTGAAATATTTTGAACGGTAACCACCGGATTGTTGTATGGAGAATGAATTGACAAATAGTTTGACATGCAGAGCCTACTATTAAAGCTACAGCGTGCAGTTGAAGTGTCAGTACCATTAGCAGATGAGATATTCAAATAATGACAAGTGAATCCAGGCTCCATATTATATACAAGTGAAATCCTGTTTCCCAGATAGGTATAATTCAGATTCTTGTGTATGACAAAGGACAAACCGACGATACCAGAAGTATTAGTGGAAACTTGAGATATTCCCCGCGGTTCCGTAGTATACTCATAGAATGTTATGGATGCAAATGCTATGATGGAAATAAGCACAACTGCTCCTATCTTTTTCATTTTATTGTTTATTTTTATCACCCTTCCATTGGCATATATATTTGCATCGATGTTGCAACAGTGTATGACGGTCCGTTAGATCCGCCAACGTCGACATAATCGTTACTTTTAAGGGAATAATATACCTTAGCTCCGCCATTAGTACCGCAAAAGCCATGGGCAATAGGAACAATTGTTGCACTTGTAGTGTATGTGAAGAGATTAAGGAAATACTGATCTGGATCAGGCGTATATGAATTCGATGGTTCGAGTAGATCAAGATGCCAATATTGCATGAATGAGGGGTTTCCCTGACCATCGTTAGCTATCCTATATCCTGAGACCGGAAGTTGAAACGCACCATTCCTTGATACTACGGTTTCATTGCCAGCATCACTTACGAACTGTGGTGAGTAACCATAAGATATTGAATTTTGATTAAAAGAACACCCCCAATAAGAGGGGGTACTTGTAGGCACATTTCCTTGAAAAATAAACGGACCTAAACCAACCATGGCAAATCCAATGCTTATGGTTAACGGATCGTCTGACATAAGTAGACCTGTGCTGACCATCCCATATATACCTTCTTCTGCATATGTTGTGTAAAGGTTTGTATTCCCGGTTTGAGATGGTGATGCTTGATTAAGAGCACATTTTGGAGTATAACGTGGAGCATTATTGTTTGGCCCATACTCGCTTCCGGTATAGTTTAGATACTGATTGTAGTTGAATATTCCATATTTATATGTGCCTGAGCTCACATTGTTTTGGGGAGATAGAAATACTGTGGAAAGCCCAAGATGAATGAGTGTATTAGAATTGCAAGTGCCCCCTCCCGGAGAGCCTACAGTAGCACCTCCATCTGCAGTTATTCCCAAATAACCGATAAAAACGCCTCCTGAGCTGTAAACAGTATTCGTAGCAGCACTATTATTGATACATGGATTGTTATTATTCTTAACCTGAGTATTCACAAGTCTTGAATAGACATCAAATGGATGATTATAATAACTTTTTGCAACACCATTGCTGTTTACCAATTCAACAAGAAATCCACCATACACACCTGGTTGTGTTATCCACTTGACTGTTGCAACTCCGTTTCCGCTGATATCCTGATTGCAGTAAATTGGGAAATCCATATATCCTTTCGAATTGAGTGTGTATACCAGTATCCCCTTAAAGACACTGCAACCCGTTCCGCCTCCTCCGTTAGGTGGACCTGAGATTGAATCAGGTGAAACCGATGGATTGCTGGTTGATGCATATGAAGTTACCTGTCCATTGCCCATATCTGCATTCTGGTATGGTATCGAGAGTTTAATGGAAGATATCCCACCAGGAAGTAGAGCATTATTGTAAGGATTGCCGCTAGAGACAATATCGCTACAATTATGAATGGCACTGGTGAGGTTGTATGGTTTTGATTGATTATAATAGTAATACTGCGCGCCAATATATCCAATTACAGGGCAATTTGTGGGTTGTGCTGTGTATGTTACTGATACTGATTTAGAACCACCAACAGAAACGGAACCACTTGATGGTGAAACGGTATAACCTGAAACCGATCCGATGCTGTATGAATATGTTCCGGAGGTTTCACTGAATGTGATTGATGAGGATGTTGTTGATTGTGTTTGCCCATTGAGGGTTGCATACCAGGATGTTCCTGAAGGGAGACCTGTTTCCGTGAATGTGATATCGTAGTATGTAGGGGAACTGGGTGGAGGTGGAGTTGGGCCGGAACCTCCAAGTCCATGTCCGATGATTCTGAAAGGCTGGTAATATATCATTGGATCGATGGTGTATGATTCATTGTGGTATAAAGTACCTGCATCAAAGGGAAGAATGATGCTGTCACCGGATGTTCCCTGGCTGACGACTCCTGAGTGGAATATTGAATCTTCAGACTGCCAGTTCATTGAAAGGGAACCGACAGTGACATTCCAGTCACCTGATGGTATTATTCCCATGCCGGAACTTATGTTCTGGCATGACGGGTTGAATCCATTGACTGATATGGTATTGTTTATTCCTGTGTTCAGTGAGAATGCACTGATGTAATTACCGGTAACGTTCAGATTCTTGATGACAATGGATGCATCTATGCCTTTTGTTGTGAAGGAGAATATTTCAGCTATCCTCACATAGTGGTTCCACTTGACAATAATGGCAGAATCCTGCCATAACGATTGAATGCGTTTTGTGGAATAGTGTGAGAATGTTTCCTCAATGAGTGGTGCTGATGTATTGGTATTGTTTGTTGTGAATGGGGTGATCTGTGAACCGGGAGAAAAGTTCGGGTTTAGTTCAAACACATTCCACGATACGGGAAACAGGTTTCCATAAAATCCAATGAAGGCATTGGATCCAACGAACTTTATCATTTCATTACCATAGGAATATGATTCTATAGGTACTGATGCATATCCATTGTTCATGTGCTGTACAATGGGTATCGCCATCATTGCAGTTATCATCATGATTGCAATGAGTTTAAGTGCCTTGAACCTGTTCTCTCTCTCTCTCTCTTTCTGTTACTACTGAATACATTTTGAAATCTGTCCTGAAAGATATAAGTGTTAATAAATTTACTGATAATGAGTGACATGGCGGCAATTTGCCTGATCTCACCATTAAATTGTTGAAAATATCAGAGTTTCAACGCAAATGGAACAAGCTTATACACTATAGTCATGAACACAGGAATCGCAAAGTTATCATCAACCGGGAATGTCGAAAGAGCCTCGGAGAATACTGCAACGGCTGCATAAAGTATACCATATGATCCTAAAAGATAATACCCGACAATAGCAGTTGCGGCAAACATAGAAAAAAAGCCAGAATAACTCTTCTTTTTGTTAAAGAACAGTTTTGGCCCCTTCAATTTTGTCCCTACAATCGTAGCTAGAGAATCTCCAAACGTAACGGCGAAGACGACCAAAATTATGAAATTAAGATTGTGAACCACGGAAATGAGTGCAAGAATGCCGATTGCGAACCATGATGCGCCAACTCCCAACTGTGTGTTTTCCCTTTCGAGGGAATTTATAAATTTAGCAGCCCTATACTGGTTCTTCCCTTTTACCATATTTATAACAAGAAAATAGATTAAAATAGAGATAGTGAGAATAAAAAGCGCGTTTATCATTCCCACGTAGACAATTCCCAATATGATGACTATTCCCCCAACGATTTGAACAATATCCCTTGGAACTTCTCTTGTAACGGATCTGCCCTTCTGCGCATCATTAACCTTTGAGTAGGAGACAAGGCGGTCATGTCCCAGGAAAGCTGCTCCAAAACCTACTATTATGGCTATATCCATTACTCTCATGTGATTGAGATCCAATAAGATTGAATACACCATAATAAATGCAAATAAAATCATAAACGGGATGTAAAAGTTCTTTGTGTATAGGGTTTCAGCACAAAGAAGGGATAACATGCCAACAGGCAATATCCAGTAAGTATT
Organism: Thermoplasmata archaeon; assembly: GCA_021827885.1. Next base: position 16,917 of record JAKAUD010000174.1, read on the forward strand.
GGATATAAAGAACAAAAAAACAAGAGCAATAGAAACAAAGACAGAAAGGAAATATGAAAATCCTAAGCGAGGTATAAATGAAAATGCCAGTGCTATTAGAAAACCGAATACCGCAACGGCATTTATCATATAAATGAAATCTGACACTTAATTCACTGATATGTTTCAACTTATTTAATATAAGGATTTGACCCAACCCCTCAGCCCTAATCTATGATAAGGAATGGAAATTTCTAAAAAGATTTAATATGCCCAATCTATTATTCAGTTAATGAGCTATTCCGAGGAATCCAATCTTGATCTACAGGATGATATCAGCACATCAGATGAAGAACTTCTTAAATTCATAGAAGAAAGAAAGGTAAGGATCAAGATATTTGGTGCAGGCGGAGCTGGTTCAAACACTATTAATCGAATAATGAGGGATCCGTTGAGCACAAAAGTTAGGCTCATAGCCCTTAATACAGATGCAGCACATTTGAGGATCATTTTAGCGCATAACAAGGTTGTTCTGGGAAGGAACTTAACGAAGGGGAGGGGTTCGGGTGCAGACCCTCACGTAGGCGAAGAGGCTGCAAAGGAATCCGACAGAGATATTCAAAAATTCATTGACGGAACCAGCATAGTCTTTGTAACTACTGGTCTCGGTGGAGGAACAGGTACGGGTTCTGCACCATATATTGCAAGCAAGGCAAGAAAGTCGGGAATATTGACAATTTCTATTGTTACATGGCCATTTACAGATGAGGGTGAAAAGAGAACGCTAAATGCAAAGGATGGCCTTGAAAAACTGTTATATTATTCAGATTGTGTTATTGTAATACCAAATGATAAACTTCTCGAACTTGTTCCGGATGTGCCAATTCAAAAGGCCTTTAAGCTGGCTGATGAAATTATTACAAAAGCGATTTCAGGAATTTCCGACTTGATAACCAAACCCGGACTTATCAATCTTGATTTCAACGATCTTGTCAGGGTTACAAAAGACTCCGGAATGGCTATGTTCGGATTAGGACTGTCTTCAGCCCCACTTGGCCAGAGAATAAATGAGGCTACTGAGCAAGCATTGAATTCACCATTTCTTGATGTGGATCTCTCCACCTCAAAAGCAGTAATAGTAAGTATTCAGGGTGGAAAGGATCTGATGCTTGATGAGGCTGCGGCTTCCCTTGAACTTGTCAAGAGAAGGGTGGGGGAAAGGGCTGAGATCATAATGGGAACGAGCCTTGATTCCGAAATGAATGGAAAAGTGCAGATCATGGTTCTTGCTACCGGAGTTAAAACAAAGTTTGATGTGTATCCCCATCCCGGAAAAGGCTATGGAGGAGATATTGACAGTATTTCGTGATTGAGATTCGCTCAACCGAACATACGACGACAATCAGTACAATTCTTTGAATTAGTATCAAAACGTTTTAATTTACATTTAAATATGGTAGCACAATGCATTTTCTGGTTATCTGGAGGATTAGGTGTTTTCCGAATGAATAATGAAGCTGATTTGAAAATTTTTGAGAAGGCAAGAGAGGCACGTAAACTCATAATAGAAATGGTTTATTCTGCAAAGAGTGGCCATCCAGGAGGTTCGCTTAGCATAATAGATATCCTTGCGGACCTTTATTTCAGGGAAATTAACATTGACCCAACGAATCCAAACGATCCATCACGCGATCGACTTGTGATGAGCAAAGGACATGCATCTCCTGCAATGTATTCCATCCTAGCCCTCAAAGGCTTTTTCCCGAAGGAACTTCTGCTTGGATTTCGCAGGTTGAATTCAAAACTTGAGGGGCATGTCCATAGAGGTGTTCCGGGTGTTGAATCCTCGACAGGCTCATTAGGGCAGGGTCTTGGTATTGCTGTA
>JAKAUD010000189.1 GCA_021827885.1 Thermoplasmata archaeon
GACAGGGAGGATTCATACAAGCTTGCAAAGCTTCTCAGGCTTGGGGAACTCCCTGAGGTGCATCTTCCATCCAGGAGTTCCGATGATCTCAGGTCCCTGACAAGGTACCGCAGATCCATTGGCAACGATATCACCATGATCAAGAACCGCATTCATGCATTGCTGTCATCATACGGCATGGCAATAGATGCCACTGACATATTCGGCAAGAAGGGCATTGCACAGATTCATGGTGCATCATCAATGCTGTCCGAGCCTGACAGGCTGATTCTGTCTTCAATGCTCGAGAGGATATCCGTCCTGAGGAATCATGCAGCATCGGTGGAGGATCGCCTTTCCGCCATGGCCATGGGCAATGCTGCTGTTGCACGCATAATGACAATACCCGGGTTAAATGTGTATTCATCATCCGCAATAATGGCGGAGATAGATGACATATCCCGGTTTGCAACAAAGGAGAAACTTGCTTCCTATGCCGGCCTTGTACCGAGACAGGACCAGTCCGGGAATCATGACATCAAAGGACATATATCCAAGCATGGCCCTTCCATGCTCAGGTTCATCCTTGTGAATGCCGCACATGTTGTCATAAAGTATTCCAGGAAAATGAAGAGCAGGTATCTCAGCCTTGTGGGAAGACTTGGAAGGAACAGGGCAATTGTTGCAATTGCAAGGATACTCCTCGAGACCATATATACGATGCTGAAGAAGGGTGAGGATTTCGTTGACCAGATAGATGCGCTTACGGAGAGGAAGATGAAATCCATGAAGGAAAGGGCAAAGAATCCTTCAAGGATCAGGAATGTTGAGGAGGCCATCAGATATATAAGGGAGGAAAGGATCAAAGGTCCGCCTAAGGAACTTTTTTCATAGAAGCCTAAATACAGACTCTCCTAAAAAGAAACAGGGGGCTTATTTACCTCCATTAAACCAAAGAGATCCAAAAATAAAATGAGTTATGCACAGTTACATTATGAAATGATTTAAAATGCCGGCTACGCCGGATAACAAAGGATTTCTGGTTCTTGTAAGCGAGCGAGATAACTTACATAATATTCTGCCCTCTTCGTAAGAGGGTATGAATCTAATATACCTTCCGTATACTATAGAATACACCGCTATTTCGTTAATATCCAGATGTAAAAAACTAGCGGGTTTATGCGCTTTGACAAAAATACCAGGGTATTCACTATCTTTCTCTAGAACGTCAATTCTCATGTTCTCAAAAATTTGATTAATATTTGACTCTGAAAATCTCCAAAAATCAAAGGGAGCGAGATGATATCCAAAACCGAAAGAGCGAGTAGTTAGCATTATCAAGCCGTAAGTGTTTAACAAAGATTCAATTGTATATATAAAATTCCTATAATCCCTGATATGTTCGATAACTTCTGTAGCTATTATTAGATCAAATGAGTTTTTCCCATAGCTAGTTAATAAATCTTCTGAAGGTATAACTACATCAACTCCTGGACCGGGGCGAATATCTGCACCTATGTATTCTTTGGGCTCAAAATACGTTTCTATCAGTTTTCTAATGCCACCATATTTGTGATAACTGCCAATTTCAAGTATTTTTTTGGCATGAACATCACTGTTAGTGAGATTGTTAATAAAAAAAGTCCATATTGAATCGTGCGGCATATTTACTGTATGGGTAGGTTGATTAAAAGTTCTTTCTTTAGTTCAGACTCTCCGCATGTGTATTTGATTCACTTACTTACCACATGTGAGCAGGAAGATCTTTGTTCTTGACAACAAGCTGAGCATAACAGATGATGAGATATGGGGCATACTGGAAAGGACGGTGACAAAACAGCGTACATCAGCTAAGGCAGATGTGCTCAGGAGATATCTGGGGAAGGGGGGTGTACGTAATAATCACAAAGTCAGAAGGGTAAGCCGAAAATGAATAGTGTCCCACACTGTACGACGTTGGAGGCAAACAACTATAGGTGAAAGTCCGAACATGTTAGAAACTGCAAGATATGTAGCGAGGTCCAAGGAAGTTCTGGTAACAGCAATCCCCGAAGCAGGATGACAAAGGGAAACATGGGTCCCACGATGGATCAGATATTCCGACGCAAAACGGCAGGCTGGAACGAACAGTTAAACCAGATGTAGCATCGTGAGACAATCCCGCAGTAATGCGGATAATGGATGTGCCGAGACTTTAGTGTGGTGCCGAAGGAAGCACATGGTATTCGAAAATGCATCGGGAATACCATGGCATCCCGGTGTAGCAAGTTCGGCATGCCACGAAAGTTGTTTGAGAAAAGACATGAGATCCCATATCTTCATCCATAGGGGAATAAAGCGACCTGATGTGGTCTTCACAGACGATGTAATGATGCCTATAAGCGGGACCCGTGAAATGGAATCTGAAGAGATACGGGAAGTCGGAAGGGAAAATAGTAGCGACGAGAGATCTGTAATGGGTAAGGGCGCGAAGGATCCCTGCTTCGGACAAGTGCCAGCAGAGTTTAAGATCATGCCATATTCACTTGGAGGTGTATCACATAGCAGATAAGATCGGAGAACTCAGGGAAGCACTTTACCGTTCGGCAAAGGCAAACCCGGAAAGGAAGTTCTATTCTCTGTTTGACAAGATATGCAGAAAGGACACACTGGAAGAGGAATGGCAAAGAGTGAGGACAAACAACGGGGCGCCAGGTATAGACAACACAACAACAATTGAAGAATTTCAGGAAAACAGGACGGAAAACATTGACAGCATAATCAACGATCTCAGAGAAAACAGATCTGCCCACGATGCCATAGACGGGATCGTGAAATACCTTAACTTCGGCTGCGAGTACATGATCGATGCGGACATAACCAGTTGCTTTGACAATATCCCCGTTGTCTGCGGTCTGCAAGGATAGCATAATCTTATGACAATGCCATTATATCCCGATAAGTTCATGAACTCCTATTGAACGTCGATTCCGATGCCTTTATCCTGCGATCTATAACGATTTGTTTCATGTTGTCGTACAGGATGGTATCGGAGTATCCCCGGAAGCAGGAGAATGCACTGATCATTCTTTACACCTCCAGCCTGTACAACTCTGACCCTCTTGCACATGAGGAAATGGACCAAAATTAAACCGGCGATCCGGATCACTTTTATTCTGGCGAAAATGCATAATATTAAACTGGCGATTACAAGACGAAAGGACAGGATAGAAACATCCGGGTTATGCATGGCACTTGCTTAGACGCTATTAATTTTGGTGGAGCCGGTAGCTAAAGATATTAAATAGATTGAAACAATGCATTGACCGAATCCTACTATGAACGACAACATACAAGTTTCAGTCGTTGTTACTGCCTATAATAGACGCATGTTTATCAAAAATGCCATTAACTCTATATTAAGACAAACACTTCCTAGAGTCAATTATGAAGTTATAGTTGTAAAGAATTATGAGGATAAGGATTTAGATAGTTTTTTATTAAACAATGGATGCATACTCGAGAAATCTAATGATAATGATACCTTTGGGGCATGTCTTGTCAAAGGAATTCTCCGCTCACGAGGAGCAATTATATGTTTTCTAGACGATGACGATGAATTTATCTATACCAAGTTAGAAAAGGTATTCGACGAGTTCTCTGAAAATAGATTGCAATTTTTTCACAATGGTATGATACCCATTAATGATGAGGGATACAAGTTGGAGAAACATTGGATTTGGAAGATGGCTCCTGAAACAGATATACTGGTTTCAAATCCATTAGAGTATTTAGATTATAAGAAATTATTTAGAATTGGTGCTGATTTTGGAGCAAGTTCAATATGCATAAGTAAAGAACTAGCTTACAAACTTGTACCTAATTTAGGACGGCTAACTTCAGCGTCTGACAATTTTATGTTCTACATGGCATGTACAGATGTGCACCCCATAAAAATATCCTCAGAGAGATTGACAAAATACAGGATTCATGCATTTAATTCAAGTAAGCCTATGTCAAATTCATTCCCAGACTATCTTAAAAGATATAAAAAAAATGCTTCTGAAGCATACAATAGTTATGGTGTCATTAGTTCACTTGTAGATGGGTATAAGGTCTCTAAATTCGCAACATATCGTTACGCGAGTTATAAGTTTGGATTTTATGTATCAATGAATCGAAAGAATGGTTTCGCAGCATTTAAAGACCTAATTAATTTCATTAAATGTGATTTTTACTTGCGTATTCCCAGAGCCATTCTTTTTGGTATTTGTTACGTACCTCTGCGGTTTTCTAATAAGGCCAGACGAATCTTTCTCTACGTTCTATGGAAGTTAACAAGTCTTAAGTAATTTACTTCAGTTTTGCGATTTGATGAAGTTTAACAGCACGTCTGACATTGTCATACGGTGATTGAGATAGCTATACTGAATGCTCCCTATGTCCTGACTGAATTGCTGGCTGAATTCAGGCCCATTTTTGACGAGAGCAGTTCAGGCAGTTCTCCAGATACATAGCGTCTTCATGGGCCTCATCCACGCGTTCAATGGCACACCTGAATGGGGCATATTCGTCGAGCATACCTATCAGTCTAACCTGAACAGCTTCCTGAGAAAGATCCTGGTCCTGGACATATTCAGGAAGTCCGTCAGCCTGATCGACCGTTATTCATCAGACTCCCTCGTGGTGATCGACGACACAATTCTTGAAAGAAACGGCAGACATATTGAGGGTTCAGACTGGTTGTTCGATCTCACACGGGGCAAATCAGTGCTGGGAATGCATTACGTTACTGCTGTCATGTCAGGTAACGCGGGGATATTTTCCCTCAATCTGGATCTCAAGGCAAAACTAGGCCTGTCCAAGATAAGCTTGATGAGGTTCATAGAGAGGGAGAGGAAGGACTGGGTCACGGAAGCGAAGAGCAACCGGAAGATATTCGTGGACGGAGACTGGATGAGACTGAAGGATTATGCAGCTTTACTGAACCTCAGGGATATGACAACGTACAGGGGAGATGACTGCACATATTTCATGAAGGGCATAACAACAAGGATGAAGAACGTAGGAGGGGTGCAAGTTGTGGTATCCCGGGGACAGAACCCGGAAAAGTTCTTTGTTACCAACATGATTGGGTGGAAGCCCAAGCAGATCATGGAGATGTATCTCAGGTGCTGGGACACAGAGGTCATGCATAGGGAGAATTTACCAGCGGGTGTTTGTAGGCATTGTCAGCAGGGCAAAGCTGAGCTTGCTGGGTGATCTGCTCCTCGAAATCTCTGCGATGATATCCCTGGAAACCTGGCTAAGGATAGGGAAAGGAACACCGATCTGAGATATAGATCCACGGCCCTCAGGCTTTTGTGGGATCTGTTCGTGACACTGGAGAACCGGGGATCACGGCTTCTGGATGCCATTCTGGAGTCTATCGGGAAAACCTACACTGCGACAATAGACGTAATGGGAGGGTAAGACGCAAAACTATAGCATGGTGGTCTTTGAAATGTTCATGTGTCTTGGGCACAACCTCATGCGCATGATAAGGATAAAAAAGGGGAAGATAAGAAATAAAAGAATCATTTCCGACTGCATTGACCATGAATTCACTGTAATTTTCCTGAAAGATCAACCAAGCGCCAAAATTAATATGTTGTTAGAAATTGTCTTGCACATGGTTAACATTATTTCCAAAGTGTTATCTACTAGAAGAAGAGAAGCCATATTGGTCTATATAATTTCATTAAGCATAATTATTTCTATATATTACAGTTGGCTTTCTAATTCACTGCTATTTTTTGATGGAAATTTCCCAATTCCGTTCCTTAGAGGGGGGGTTTTCTTCTATCTTTCAGGCAATTATCCTTGGTTTTCACTTTTGTATTATTTTATACAGCAGATAGATGCAGCTTATTTAGGCTTGATTACAAACACAATTTATCTATTAGTATACGCTTTCTGCACAATCACATTTTATTATATGACAATTACCTTGAATTTTAGCAGGTTTGCACGGATACTCGCATCTATTATATACATAATCAATCCATTTACATTATATAACTTATATAATCCTTCTCTTTTACCATTCTTTTTAGTTATACCATTAATAATTTCGTTCATTGTTTTATACTCTCGCAGTAGTTATACCAGATTCCTAATTATTGCATCTGTATTAGCTTATTTTCTTGTTCAGTTGAGCGCGCCTCTTCAAGGATTGGCTGCTCTAAGGCTTGTAATACCAGCTATTTTTTTACCAAGTGTACTCCCGTTCCTACTCTCCCGTAGAAGCGAGTACCTAAGATTGATCAAGAGTTATCTTTTGGCCGTCTCGGTTTTTTTGCTTCTTAATTTTTTTTATATTTTTATAGTTATTTATTCCTATCTAGGAATTTTTGGAGGAAGTGGTACAACAAGTTTAAATGCCAATGCATTTAACCTTGTAAACCTAAGCTATTTATATAGTGGTCTCAAAATTTTAAACATTTTTTCTGACATCGAGTATCCATTTCTAACGACGCAATTCATTTGGTTATTTCAAGTATTTTGGGGAATTCTTATTTTGGTATCAATTACAATTTCAATAATATGGAGGAAATACATACGCCCAGAAATTTTTGGATTCATCATTACAGCACTAGGGATAATTTCATTTATGATCTTTACCAAGTATGGCTTAGACCTACTGCTCTTTAAAAAATTTCCACTTCTTTTTGTTTATGAATACCCATTTTTACTGGAATCGGTTTTAATTTTTTTATATTCAATCATTCTAGGTTTCCTTCTGAATTTAATCGTCAACAATGAGATTCAACACGCAAATCATAAAAAATACCATTTTTCTATTTTAAAAAGAAAAAACTTTCGCACTATGTTAACGGTTATAGTAACAATTCTCATTTTAAGTCCTTTGATACCTTTCTTTAGCAATACCGCCCAATTATCTAATTCGCAGGCGAGCACTTCAAAATATCTAAATGAGACATATAATGAAATCGGTAACTATTTTTCTGAACATCCCGGAAATTACAGAACATTAATTTTACCTTTAAATTATACGACATATAACTCGATGATGACCCAGGTTCCAACAAATAACTTGTTTTTTTCACCGTTTGCATCCGTGAATTCTGGTTCACCTGACGGTCAAAATTTTTTTCAGAGACCAAATCAGTATCCAAATTTCATTGCGGTAAGAAATGTTATAAACAACATTTTTTATAACAATACGAATAATATCACTGAATTGCTCTCGATTTACAACGTTGAGTATGTGGTTGTGATGAATCCTCAAATTTCACAGAATTTAACTATGTATATTTCTTCATCTGGAGAAATTACTTTGAATGGGGGTGGCATTCAGTTCGTAAAAATTCTTGAAACTGCTACTAACTTTTCTGTTGTTTGCGAGCATTCGGATTTTGTTATTTTAAGAAACATGAAATACTTGGGGCCGCTTGGTATAATACAATACTCAAAATCTAAAATTGACATTTTTTCTAACGAAACTAGCTTGTCAGAAATTCTTTTGGGATATTCGCAGTATTCTCAGTTACCTCAGCCAAACGCTACTTCAACGATTTCAAACGAAAGCGCAATTTCTGTTCAAGGAAATTCATATTCCTTTTTTGCTAGATCTACAGGCTTCTACGTGCTGATTACTAGTGAATATGTGACAGATGTTAATTTTAACAAAACTGCTGACATCAGTGAAAATTTTAATGGATTTAATATAATATATATCAACGCTACTGCAAATTCAACGTACGATTTCATGTTTCCCTCTTTTAATAACTTTTTTCCACTCCTAGTTTACTATAATGTATCTTCTACAGTGAGTTCTTTTGTGATAATAGGTATGTTATTTCTATGGCCTCCACTTTTGAAACTGACTCGCAAGAAATTCAAATAATTCTCTATTTTTATATTACGCAATATACGTTGTGAACTATATATAACTCTATTAGCAAGTCCTTGCTTTTTATAGCTCACCGCAAATCTCTTTTCATATCCTTAACTAGGAACACTTTTAGGGAACATGTTTGGTTCCATGCCCAGCAATTCCTCAAGATCACGAACTTTCTTGAGTACCTTCGCTACAATGGATATTTCACAGACGTCGGTCAGATAGATCCTGAACGCTTTACATTTACCCTCACGATATTTTCTCCAGCACAGTTGGTATATCGCGCTGTTTCTTCGTTCTTTCAAATTCCTCGAAAGATCCGTCATCCTTCTTTATTATCAGTAGCTTCTTAAGCTCCAGGAACATTTTCTCAACGGCATACTTCTTTGTCAGCCCGGAGAGGTTCATTACCCTCACAATCATGGAACGAAGTATTAACGCGATGAAAAGCACAAATATCGTCTCTCGCACCGTAGAGGGCTTTCTTCCCCAGATCGGAAAAAGATCGAGATCCGTCTTGAGCATCTCGAATGCCTTCTCTATTGCATACTTCTGCCTGTATACCGACGGGCATGATACGGGATCATAATCCCCGTGTTAGACAAGCATGAACCTTCCCATCCTGTTCTCCGCGGCCGTTATTGTGTTGTTTCTTGCCCCTATCGTTACCTTTCCATCCTTCACCGCGTATGAGATGTATTTTATGCAAGAGCCTGCAATGACAGAAATTGCAGTGCCTAGGCCTTTCCTCACCTGAAGCTTCTCTATATCTTCCCTCTTCTGCACAAGATTGCGGTGAAAATCCATGCGCTCCCGTGTTTCCCTTTCCGGATCATGATGGAGATATGTATCCAGATCGAGTTCCTCCATCCTGAAGGAAATACGCTGGCAGAAAATTGTCCTGCTCTCGTATATGATTGCGTAACCCGCCCTGTCCATGGTCTTTATTGCGTATGAAAATGCGGTCTTGCCCTCTTTCCTCTAATGTACTGCAGTAATGATGTAGCTATGCGCAGGCAGGGTCCTGAGGTTGTCGAGGAGAAGAAGCAACGATCCAGGATGAACTCTGTTCCTTCAAGCCCGAGACCTGCAACCATCCTCCCAGGGTAACGACATCCGGAATGCCCTCGCTGTATGTTTCGAACGCCACAGGAAGAAAGCGCCTCTTCTCCATGACTATGGAAAAGTTCAGCTGCGGCTAGTCTGCATGATCCTTTGCATGACCATACTCGAAGATTGACAGTGATGAGTATGCAGGTATGGTTGTTATGTCGTAAAGAAGGGACGAGTCCGGTTTTATGCCGGACATGAAATTCTTCGAGAACCTCCAGTAGAAATCGCTTTCTCCAATCCTGCCAAGGAGTCTGCTTATCCCGGATGAGTTCAAATTCACACCAAGAAGATTCAGGAGATGTGTTCCTTCGATTCAGCCGGGAATGCCCATCATCGGCAGCAGCCTCACGATCTTCGACATCGCTAGTTCAATAATCTCTGCCGATCTCTTCTTTCTGGTTATGGAGGATAATATCTCGCTCATATGCAACGAATCCGTGATCCTGATGAGAGGCGGGAAGGGTCCTTAAATGTAGTTCCTTCTTGGGAGTGTGATCCTCGCCCTGCTCACCTTTCCATTGATATCCTTTCCGAGATACCTATATTTATATGCCGTGTTCTTCGTCTTCGGATCATATCATGGTATTCGCTCATAATAGTAAGTTTCTCCGTTCTTGACTTTCTTTACGGTCTGTGGCGATCCGATAATGTTGGAAAATACCACCATTATACATAATCTTATTTGTTAATACAGAGTGCGTAATAAACGCGGTTTAAGAATTTATAATTGTGGTAAAACTGTAGAGTTCAGGTAGGAGATGGCTAAGTCGAATAAGAATTAAACCAGCAATCACACATCCAGAAGGTTTATGATCTAAGGAGCTGTTATTTTTATGAAACATTTTTTATATTCCTCGCTCATTTTTTTACTGTCGTAAAATTTTTTAGCTTCGTTACGCCTTGACAGTTTTTCTTGGTAATACTTTTCCTTATTAGAATACCACTGATCATAATACCACAGAATCCACGCAGTTACTTGTTTAACGTTTCTTATAGAAACACGACCGAAAATTTCATTCTCTTTAATAGCCCAGGATCCTGAATAATCTGTACATACAACTGGAAGACCGCTGGCCAAACCCTCTAGGACATTCAAAGGGAAAGGCTCAATATTGGATGTTGATATCATTAAATTAGCGTTTAATAATTCCTCAAGCTTCTTTTCATCTTCGATAAATCCTTTATATTCTACAGAGTGGAAATGTTTTTCCATAGAACTAGCTATTTTTGAATCCTTTCCAGTTCCAATTAAAACAAATTTTATATTAGGTACGAGAATTGATATTCTTTTTACGACTTTTTTTAAAACTTTCAGACCTTTTGTTAAATTCTCCATTCTCGATAGAAAAACAATTCTGAATTCCTGTTCATTTTTCCCTATAATGTATCTGTTAAAGTCAACCCCACTGGGTATATAAAAAAGTCTAGGGTAATCGACACCGAGCTTTTTTAAGTAGTTTTCTTGCGATTTATTAAAAATCTGAAAAAATATATTCTTGTTAATTTTTACATATTTAAAAGCAAACTGTAAGGTAATCCTAATAAATAATTGATGTATGCTTATGAGAATGTCTTGTGTTGATCTGAATCTTAATTTTTCAAAAGTAATCCCATGCATCAAAAAGAGTACTCTTTTATCTGTGCGTGCCAATTCTTTAAAAAATTTTGGGGGGATACCGCCGCTAACATATATGACGTTAAGATCAGCGTCCAAATCTAAAAGGGATGGAAATGGCTTAATAATTATAGGAACTCTTATAGGTGAATACCATAGGAAATCTATGTGTTTGTAATTGAATTTTACCGCTTCTGCAATGATGTTTTCGGTTGCTCTTAACTTACCTGAATATTGTTTTGAACTATAGTACGTCAAACTAAAGTGATCGCGTAAAGTGTTGAAGAGAAATAGAGCTGTATACTCTCCACCTCCCATAAATTCAAGTGGGTAATAATTAAATACATTAATCTTGCGACCAATATCCATTTCAAAAAACCTATTTTTTATTGTTGCTCTCCTTTCTGTACGGATTGCCCATGTATTTCTTGAATGGTCCAATCAACTGTCATTTCAATAGCTCTCCTTGAATCTATTGTTTGTTTCCATCCCAATTCTTTAACTCTGCTAATATCCAAAGAAACAATCGGATTATCCCCTATCCACCCGGATTTTCCCCCCGTAAAGTGCTTTTCTACACGTCTCCCAGTAACCCTATGCGAAACTATGTTTGCGACTTCATCGATAGTTAAGTTTTGTTCGGAGCCAACATTGTAAATAGAGACCCTATTCGTATTATTGTGTGCAAATACGGTAAGGACTGCCTGTATGGCATCACTCACGTGCAAAAATTCCTTAGACTGCTTACCATCACCGAGCACTTCTAGAAGCTGATTGCTGCCAGCTAGTTTGTGAACGAAATCCCATATCACACCCCTCCGACATCTTTCTCCAATAATATTGCTAAATCTGAAAATATCTAACCGGAAATTAAAAATTTCTGAGTAAGCCTGACAGAAAGCTTCCGATGAAAGTTTCGATGCAGAATATAATGATGTTATTATCGGGAAATAAGTTTCTGGGGTCGGAATAACTTTCGCTTCACCATAAATAGAAGAAGTCGAAAAGTAAATGAAATGTTTAACTCCAGTGGCTGCGACAGCGTCTAGTAGCTTCAATGTAGGAACTAGGTTGTTATCAAAGTCCTGCTTCATATCAACCAGACTTTTCCTGAGGTCAGCAAAGGCGGAAAGATGAAATACCGTGGTTGTTCCCTTAAGTATTTCGTTAAGTTCTTCATTATCTATGAACCTTAGGTCTCTTTCGACAAAGTTAAAAGAGTTATTTGATCTAGCATTTTCAAAATTCGCTAGCCTACCAGAGGATAAATTATCTATTACAACAACTTCATTCCCTTGAGAGAGTAAACTATCAACGATATGACTTCCAATAAAACCAGCACCGCCGGTTATTACTATCTTCATTCTAATAAATTCTTTTGAAATATTTATTCTTTTGGTAATAAACACTGACCTGTGCCATCAGAGATTTGGAATAGTAGAGTAGACTTATGACGTTGCCCATAAGCCCATCGTGTAGGGTAAAGGTCGGATTTCTCCAGACCCTTCCGCCTCAAACAGTGCTTGCAGTTTTCCCGCACACTGCTTACCGGGGAACTTCACCGGGGGCACACGGAATGGGGATGCCTGATCCTGTCGTTAAGCGGCAGGAGACCGTTGGATCGGAGTCTGTTGTAATCAACTGCAAGATATCTCAGTTTGTGCTGATACCTCATGAACTGGGTTATCCTGAAACAGACGAAGTTCCAGAGACATGAGTAGATTCTTGACGCATGACTGTGGTTGAAGTAATTGGTCCATCCCCTTATGAGAAGATTGAGGTCATTGATCACGTCAGCCTCGCTCTTTGTGTGGGCATGGTTCCTGTGGGTGATCTCGCTCGCCTTCTTCATGAAGGAGGATTTCGATTTTCTTGAGGGGGAGATGAAGGTCACCTCTTTTTTCCTTTCCCGATTCTGTCTGCGTATGAAGGGAAATCCCAGGAAGTCAAAGCCTTCTTCTGCTGTGGTTATCCTTGACTTCTCTGCGCTCAGGTTCAGTTTCAGGCCTTTCAGTATTGACTGCAGGGCGTGCATGAGATTTCTTGTATGCGTCTCTCCCTTGAAGAACATGGATCTGAGACTGTTCGTCATGATGATGAGTTCGTCGCTGTAACGCACCATGTGCGCATTCCGTCCTTCGTTGCTGTCCATGCCCATGTCCGTCCATGCTTGATCCGGTTCATTGAGGTAGATGTTTGCAAGAAGAGGCGAAATTACGCCCCCCTGTGGCGTTCCCTCGGTTGGATTCGCCCTTGTGTTCATGTGGACAACTCCGGCCTTGAGGCACTGCATGATCAGGGAGATCACATACCCGTCCGTGACCCTTTTCCTTAAGAAGGATATGAGAAGCTCATGATCAAGGTGGTCGAAAAAGCCTTCAATGTCCACGTCTACCACGCTGGTCAGACCGAAGTTCAGCCATTTGTATATATCGAGGTAGGCACCCCTCGCCGATCTGCCTTTCCTGTATGCATAGCTGAAATCCTTGAAGTCTGCTTTAAAGATTGGTTCCTTGATCAGCTTAACTGCCTGCTGTACGATGCGGTCCCTGACTATAGGTATGCTCAGTGGGCGGTTCTTTCCGTTTGGTTTGGGAATGAAGACCCTCTTTACGCACTCCGCTTTGTATGTTCCCGTTCTCAGTTCTGTCTGTATTTCTGTGAGAAGCTGTTCCACGCCTTTCGCTTCTATGTCCGATATCGACTGCCTGTCTATCCCTGCTGCTCCGTTGTTTTCCGATACTGTTTTCCATGCTTCTTCCAGCACGTCCATCCTGTATATCTTGTCATGGAGCGTGTTGAATTTCGCTTCCCTGTTTTCCTTAGCCCTCTGGTAAAGACCGTTCTGCAACTCTTCGAGCATGCCATGGCCTCCTACCCTTGCGGGAATGGGCCTCTCCCGAATTGTGAACGGCCGTGTTCCGAGTATGGCCGCTTCCCTCCCGTGAGGTTATGCTCTCCTCACTGTCACCGGTACTACCAGCCACTCCGACTACGCACAGCGCGTTGCCTCCATTTCCTCTTTGAGTTATAGGGTGGGCTACCTCCGTTCTTCCATTCACCGTAGAACTCATTATTGGATGAACAGGGGACACTGTGTGTTCTCCCGAGTTAACCTGCATGATCTTCCTCACATGCTGCCGCTGAAACACCAGGGAAGCGGTTCGCCTTCCTCAGCCTTTGCATTTCGCATCCAGGCAGCTACAGGATCAGTGTTGCCGGTGACTCTGTGCCTGTAGCTAACTGGACATGCTGGCAATTTCCAGTACCAAACTTGCATTGGTTGACCATACATATTCCTCGGCCCGCGAAACCGGACTGGCAGATTTCCAGCATCCGGCTCACCGACTGCTTTCATGACATGGCATTATGGCGTTTTGTCCATAGCATTGTTGGAAGAAAATCCATCTATGCCGGGTGATCTACCATTCTTCTTGACGGATTCCCAGGCTCCCTTCAATACATCCATTCTCTCCACCTTGTCATAGAGGGAGTAGAATCTTCTTTCCGGGTTTGCCTTGGCCATGTCGTATAGCTTTCCGCACAGTTCGCTGACTTTCGTATCCGTATATTACATCCTCCCTTTCACGTTCGGGTGAATCAGAAGTCCCGGACTGCTTGAAAAGCGGTAGCAGAAGTCAGGAACCTTCGCGTCTATCTTCATTACAAAGATTTCACCCCTACTATGTTCCTGTCCGACTGGCTGCATGCCTTCTGGTGCCGTTTCACTTCCGCTTATGGGCGCCCTTACCTCCGCGCTGCAATGTGCATAATAACTACCCCCAATAGGGTTCTTTATCAGTCTCATACACACCATCGTTTTTATGGGAGCAATGCAGTCCCTCCCGTCTTCTCCTAGATAGCCTTTACCGCATGTCATGCCTGCTACACCGGGAAGCACAGCCATCGATACCGGAAGCGATGGCTGATCCTGTTTTCGCCTTACAATAACAGGTTCAACACTTACATTAACTGCATTGCTGCAGGGAGAGATCACGATGCCACATCTGACTTCACTGTTCGTTATGACCTGCGGTTTCGCGTAGAGGTACCAGAGCCTCATTCCTGAGGTTCCGTTGTCCCCGTTGTCGGCCTGCTTCAGATAAACTGTTGCCAGCTTACCCTTGACCCTCGCTTCGTAGTTTCCGATTATTCCTACGTTGAAACTTCCACTCACGGCTATTCACACTCGACGGCGCACTACTGTTCCTCACACTTTGAGAAAAACCGGCAAAACAATTAAGGGACAGTTCCAGCCGTTTCACCTCCCTTTCTTTTCAACATATTGTTTTCCCTCCTTATTAGCTTAGCCTTCTCCATCTTTGCCTACCTGATAGCAAGCAGGACATCAAGGTCTCCACTGTAATACTGCACCGGCGTAATGTATTACAATGATGAATGTCTCCTTCAGTTGTTGTAGTGATCGATTATCCAGGATATCTCGGATATGGCCTGTTCATAATCGGTCAGTATTATCGGTACCAAGGATTCCCTCGTGGTCTTGTTGGATCTCTCAACCATGCCGTTCTGTTCCGGTGTATGCGGTCTTATGAGCTTCTGCCTGAGATTGTTTGCCTTCAGCGTTGATTTAAACTCCATTGCAATGAATGATGAACCGTTGTCCCCTGTTTAAGAAGTTCTGCCAATGAATCCCTCCTGATCTTCTCTATTGCTGCCTGTGCCTCGAGGCTGACAGAACCTGCATCCATAGATGTCAGCAGTGAATGATGCACTATGTACCTGGAATATTCATCTATGAATATGAGGAGATAGAAGGACCTTCCCTGTATTTTGATGCACATGATGTTCGTTTGCCATCTTTCATCTCGCCTCTTTGCGTGCTCGGGGTGGGTGGACGCTCATGTGTTCCGGTTCCAGGGCGTTATGAGATCGTTTTTCTTCAGGATACTGTATACTGTTGCCGGGGACAGGTATGCAAGATCCTCGCCCATCAGCGCGTAAGCGATTTCCCTGAATGACATGCCGGGATGTTTGTGCTTATAGCCGATGACAATCCATACATCATCCCCTGCGGCGAATGGGTTGAACCTTCCGTCAAGCAGTGGTGAGAAAGACAGGTGCCTGTAGTACCATGCCCTTGATATACCAAGTTTTTTCAGTATCCTCCACAATGGCAGGCCGAATCTCGACAGGGCTCTTTCCACGGTCCTGCGGATATCTGGCATGAGTAACGTCATCTTTTCACCCTGTAGCGTCCAAGTTTTTTTTCAGTTCAAGATTCTCGGAGGCGATCTCCGCAATGGTGTCCTTGAGCATTGTGATCTCAGCCTGCATATCCCCGATCCGTTTATTTGCAGGTATCTCTTTCCTTCCCCTGTCATCGAATATGCCTGATGACCTGATCAGTTTCTCCTTCTAGGAATAGAACCTTGCAGGCTTGATGCCGTATTTCCTGCACAGTTCGGATATCTGGATGGTTCCGCTCAGTCCTTCAATTACGATTTTCATTTTTTCTTCAGGCCTGTATACCTTCCTCTCTGTCATATATAAAGCGTAGAACTGAATGTATCTTAATTAATTTTGCAAATTGTCTCAAGATGCGAGACACATTTCAGATGTGAGGTTGATACACGTGATCCTGGATAATTACTGCACACACAAGAGGTACGATGAATGGCTACAAAAGCATCCAGACGTTAAATTTCATTATACACCGACATCAACCAGCTGGCTCAATCAGGCAGAGATATGTTTCTCCATATTTTCTAGATCCACCCTGAAAGGGGCAAGTTTAGAGAGTAGAGATTGACTCGCCACATCCATTGAGGATTACGTGAGGGAGTACAACAAGCATCCGATGCCATACAAGTGGCGTAGGAGGGAAGTGAAAGGGTCTCAGATAAGAGATACTATCATCACTTTACGCAATTGAGTATAGTAGTCAGAATCACAATATAGGGGTAGATCTAACAATAGAGGTTTCAATTCTATAATAGGTCAGTGCGGGTTTCGCTCGTGCGTGTTTCGGAAAGTTTTAAATGATATATGTATATAACAACCTACCTATTTATGCTTAATGAGAAAAGGGGGCAGGAACTGGTTCGAGATGACCAGATAAACCCGTTGTTGATGAGGACTTTTTCCATCATAATACCTGCCTACAATGAAGAAAAACGTATTGCGCCTGTGCTTGAAGAGATTTCTTATTACATCCACTCCAACGGGTTGCCTTGGGATGTCATCATAGCGGTTGACGGGAACGATGGCACTGCAAATGTAGTTAAAAAAATGTCCCTGACTTATCCGTTTATCTCGATTCAGCGTGGCTACGGAAGAAGCGGCAAGGGAAGTGCAATAAAGCGTGGGCTTAACGTGGCAAAGGGCGATTTTGTGATATTCATGGATGCTGATGGAAGCATAAAACTCAGCGGTATCCTAGAACATCTGGTCTCCACCCAGAATTACGATGCAATAGTGTTCGACAGGTACTCGTTTCACGGTAACAGAATTCCAATTGTGAGAAGGGTCGCCAGCCGAGGATTCAACATCCTGGTGAAGGCAATACTCGGCGTCCGTGTCAATGATACCCAGTGCGGCTACAAGATCATGAAGACTGAATACGCCAAGAAAGCATTCCGGAAGATATGCATAACCAACACCTTCTTCGATGTCGCGCTGATATTCTACCTGAAGAAGATCGGTGCGAGGATTATGGAGATTCCCGTCGGATATAATCACGAAGGAGAGAGCAAATTTAACGTCGTTTCTGAAATACTCGGGCAAGGTTCGTCGCTGCTTGCGTTCCGCATCAGGAACTCCCGCTTTTACAGATATGTTCCCAAGCAGCTTGTCGATCTCTATTACAGAAAATTCAGGTGGATTTAATTCAAACTGTTTTCAGCCTTGTATTTCTGAAACATTTTACCGATCGCTTTTTTGTAGTCATATTCGGCTTTGAAAGCAAGTTCACTTACCCTTTTTAACATGTCAGCCCAAGTGAACATTTGATATGATTTCAGGGAATTTGGAACATGCACAATCTTCGATTTCGATCCAGTGATCTGCTTCGGCATTCCGGCAATGATATTATAGTCAGTTGAAATGTCAGTGCCAACGTTATACCATTCCCCCGGCTTGCCATTCAGAAATGCAAGCCGCGTGCATTTCACATTGTCATCAATATAGATGAACTCTCTCCTCTGTGTTCCGCTACCATATACAATAATAGTGATCTGAACCCCTTAATTTTGGACAGATATTCTATCGTCCAGTGAGACATTTTCTTTCAACCTCCTTTTTCTCTCGATCCTGTTCTTCAATGTTCTTTCCCCCTTTCTGTTCCTCTCTTCCAGGAATTCGTTCCAGAAATTCGCACTTTCAGTCCATCTCCTTTCAAATTCATCCAGTGAAAAATAATCAAAGGATGAATGTGGCATGACTGTATTGTAATCGTTGAATGCATATTCCAGAAGTTTCTGAGCATCCTGGAATGTTTCAATATTGCCATTGTCCTCGAGAGTGTGCTTCTGTATGTATTCTGATCTTATTCCGAATAATTTCATAGATTCCCTTGAGATATACTATGGACCGTTATCGGTTCTGAGAACAAGGTCATGTGGAATCGTACCCGGAAATCTGACTGCACATGCTTTTTCTACGGCTTTCAATGCATCCGTTGCTGTGCACTCTGGAGAATTCATATGATATCCATTTCTTGCTGAAACAGTCTTTATGCTCATAAGATAGTGCATTTCATCTCTGGCAGTGCTGACTTAGTGGATGTCAGTCTCCCAGAGCCTGTTTATGTCCTCAGGCTTTATGAAATCCTTTTTCCCGGTTCTTTTCTTGTGACATGCATACGGAAGTGCAAGATTGTTTTTCCTCATGATCCGCCTGACTATCTTAATGTTCGCATGAATGCCGGCGTTTACAATTTTGAAAAAGGGAAAGAATATCGGTCTCTTTATAGGAAAAAAACATAAACCTCAAATTGCTGTATAACTATTGTTATACAGCAAGCAATCTCAGGAATTCACTTATCTGGAAAAATCTCCATGAGTGCAAATGCCGGAACTTTCTCCTCCCCTGCTTT
>JAKAUD010000169.1 GCA_021827885.1 Thermoplasmata archaeon
TCATATATCTTCTAATGTCAATTTATCCCAATTAGGAAAGTGATTTCATATGGAAAGTTCTACCACCGAATATAAATGGATTAACATTGAGGAGAAAGATGAGGAATCCGGATGCGGAATCCGGAAATCAATACCTTTTACTATCAGGAATATACAGAAAGGAAAGAGAAAATTCACTATCAAGTTAACACCAGAAATCATGGAAAAAGATCCACTCATTGAATGGGAATTAGGTATTATAGAAGGAAAGGAACTAACAGAGCCATTCCTGCCAAAAGAGTCAAGAGCAATAACAAGGGAGATAGAACTTGATTCAAATCAGTCCAGAAAATTGAATATTGAGGTCGGAACACCAAAAGGAGGTTATTTCGGTGACTCGATTTCATTCACCATAAGAATCGATTCAGAGGATGGAATAAACTCGGGGAAATGGCAGTTTAAATTTACGCTCACACCAACAATAATCGTCGTAAAGACAAACGTCGGAAACGAACTTCAGGTTGCCAGGGATATGGACAACAGGGATGCAAGGGATATGGAGGAAAGATCAGCCACAAATCCTGATGCAACACGGGAAATAATGGCAATTATGTCACCTTTCGAAGTAAAGGGTTACCTTTTCGTTGAGACCATGCACCCGGACAGAATATCCTATATTTCACGAGGAATAAGGGGGTTCAAGGGACTGGCTGAGGGAAGCATAGATATTGAGGAAATTGCCCATTATCTTGTGCCGAAACCTGCTGTGACAGGGCTTGAACTGGGTTCCTTTGTTGAATTGATTGACGGGCCCTTCAAAGGAGAGAAGGCAAAAATTATGTCTATCGACTCAGGCAAGGAGGAAGTGACTGTTCAATTGATAGAATCCATGGTTCCAATTCCAGTTACCGTTAGAGCAGAGGCAATACGTGTTCTTGAATCGGGAAGAAAATGAGGCTCAAGGCTGAATCAAAGGAAAGCCAGGCAAAATTTGTAGCAAGGATAAAAAATCTCTTTGAGGATCCGGAAAAAATAATTCCAGACTGCAACACAAAGGGTTTTTCATGCCCATTTGAAAAGTACAAGCAGAAAGTGAGAAAGGCAAAAAAGATAGGGAATTACGACAAATTTGCAAGATCCAACGATGAATTCCTAAGAGGTCTATCGGAAACAGAAAAAATACTTGAAACAGAAAAACTACCTTTAACTGGCGTTATTAAAACTCCTCTTGGAAGTCTGAATTACGTCAAGAGGGGAGATACCGATCCCGTTGTGCTCGCAGGGATCCAGAATTATGAAAATGAACTATGGAGGTCACTGGCATTTTCGAAACTCATGAAGAGAGGCAATATCAAGATCTATACAAGCAGGAATTATTATACGGCATCATGTAAAGGAAGGGGGCCGGGAATAGAGTTTTTTAAAGACGTCCTGAAGGAAAATAATATTGATTTCTCAGAAACGGAAGGAGTTCTTGAGCTGTCCGGAGAAGGGAGAACAATAGACATCATGCATTTTTCAGGAGAAACTGTAAGAATAAATGCAGGTTCAAAGAGAAATACCATTTCATTAATCATTAAGCATTTTATATCCGCAGATGTTTCAAAGGACTTCAATTTCACGTTTCACTATCTTGATCAATGGGGTTCCAAATCTGAAAACGCTCTCTTTCAAAACTATCTTTCCGGTTCTATCACCGACAGGGATTTCATAGAAAAAATTCAATTGCAGAGACGAAAGGCAGCATTAGATCGCGGCTCACTCATAATTGGTGAAACAGAATATACCAACAGGAGAAAATTCCTTGAGGATAATGGCATCGAAGAAGAACTCATAGAAATCCTTGATTCCGTGGTAGAGGAATATGGAGGAATTTATCTCGAGGAACCCAGTGCAAGGAAGTTGTTGGAAATACTCTGGCCAAAATATTCATTTAAAATAATTTCTGGTATTTTCCCGGATGTCAGGAAGGGTGACATCGATTCCCTGAAGGGAAATCCAATGGAGCAAATCCAGCTAATTAAGGGCAGAATCAGGCATCAGGAGATAAAGGGGAACCTGGATATGAAACCCTGGTCACCAGACTCTGAATTTCTCAAGGAAATAATCGCTGAGTCAAGAATTAACGGTATCTCAGAAGCAATAAAACTGGGGGAACGGATAATGAAGAAAAGTGATATACAGGAAGCAATCCTTTATTCATTATATCTTCTGGATAACAATGCAGACCAGGTAAAATGGAAGTTCAATGAAGATGTGAGGGAAAAAGGGAAGAAAATGGAGGAAAAAATATCACAACTCATAAAATGCCCTGAAGAAGATCTGAACTCAAATTTCGCTGGAATGTCAGCATTGGTGAAGTGATAAGATGTCCCGCCATGTCATATCAAAAAAAGAATTGAAAATTTTGGGTGGCAGGTTTCATGATATGGGGCTTGATGCGCCATTTATCACGGAGAACCAGATAGAGATCGAGGAAAAGAAAGGAAAAAAAATATATTACATAAGCAAAATTCCAATAGCTGTTGAATCACCGGAATTCTACCCAACGGTAGAATTGCTGGATGCCATAAAACCTGGGTTCAGGAATATAACCATTGATGATGGTGCAGTTCCCAGGATTCTGGGCGGAGCCAAACTTTTTGCCCAGGGGATCGTGGAAATGGATCCGGGAATCAAGGCCAATGACACAGTTTTCATCAGGGGCATCGACGGAAGATATGTTGCAATAGGCACCGCCCTTTTTGACGCGGATGCCATAATGAAAACAAGGAAGGGGCCGGCCGCTGAAATACTCCTCAGGGGAGGACAGGAAACAGGCTTAATCTAAACTTTTTATATATATAAAATATGGCGGCGAGTGATGCCGGAAGGAAATAAACGCCAATTACTTATTGTATTTATCATATCTTCATCTTTCTTTTTCTTATATTCATTTTATTCAATATATAAATACATGACGCTGAATGCAACTGGATTTGATCTTGGCATTTATGCTGCATCTCTCCACGGTTTCCTAAATGGCAACTTCTTCTATTCAAGGCTCTTGAATGGAAGTTTCTTTGGATCTCATTTCTCTCCATTTATGTATGTTGTCGCATTTTTCTTCTGGATTTTCCCACATAATGCCACTCTCCTTGTTATCCAGGCTTTCATGGTGACCTTTACTGCCATTCCATTATATCTTATATTTCAGAAGATATCAACTGGAAGGGTTGACAACGTAAAGGTAATCCTCCTGATCTTATGTTACGAAACTTCTATTTATTCAATAGGGCCATTGGCTTTTGATTTTCACATGATGGCATTATTGCCGTTTTTTTATTCGTGGGCACTCTATTATTTTATTTCAGGTAAACCGGTCCGGGAATCTATAGCCATTGCCTTTATGATCTCCCTCCATGCATCTTTCGTAATAATTTTCCTTTTATATCTGCTGGTTACAAGATCATACAAATACTGTAAGAGAGGGGTGATAACCAGAATCAGGGCAAAACCAGGAAAAACCATGATGCTCTCTCTTTTTTATGCTGCAGTTGTTATCGGTATAATTGGATATTTTCTCACAGCAACCAAAATCAGGGATTTTTACGGGAACACTCCATACGGAGATATCAACAGCATTCATGCCTTCCTCAACTATTTGTTCATAAGATACCGCATAACTTATTCAATCCAGAGCCTCATCTCGAACTACCCATCAAAATTGAGCCTAGTTTCCATTGCATTGATATCTGGTGGATTTTATGCATTGTTTTCACCAATGTTCCTGATCCCGGCTATACCATATGTTCTCTTCTCATTCTTCTCAGCCAATGGCGCATATATAAGCATGGGAGACCAGTATACTGCAATGCTTTCACCAATTGTTTTTACTTCTGCATTCATCGGGCTTGCAAGAAGCAGGTCGAAACAAGCCGGAAAGAGGATTTTGAATAACAGGATCATCAAAAAAACGGGCAGCATGATCATGATAGCAGCAATAGTAATCGGTGTGCTTTCAGGCTTTTTCTTCCCTGGTGCCATATTCAATTCAGAGCCGAGGCTGCCGGCAATCGAAAATTTCCATTATAACGACACCGCAAAGGCTATTTTTGAAATAAGGGGAAATATCTCAACCAACGCTTGCCTTCTCACCCAGAATAACGTATATCCTGAGTTTGACGGTTTCCCGAATGCATACCTGTTATATTCCTATACTTCGGTAGGTAATCTCTCCAACCTGTATTCAAGAAATTTCACCTATATTATAGCTGATACATACTCCTCATATTACTATCAGGTTGATGATGTGGGAACGTCTATGCAAAAATTCATCGTAAGGGCACAGGATAGTGGGCAATACTCTACCTACTATGACAATCATGGAATCATTGTGCTGAGGAGGATTTCGTAAGACTGCAAAATTAACCAGGTGATTTTAATTGCAAATATTTATTTGTAAATAAGTATTTCAATCTTATGGAAGAATATCTTAATGTTGGGGAAAAAGCACCGGATTTTGAATCAGTTGATCAGGAAGGAAAAAAGATAAAACTCTCAGATTTTAAGGGTAGCCCTGTTGTTCTATACTTCTACCCAAAGGATAACACGCCGGGTTGCACGGCAGAGGCTTGCAATTTCAGGGATAATCTCGAAAGCCTGCAATCACACGGAATAAAGGTTCTTGGGGTAAGTGTCGATGATGAAAAATCGCACAAGAAATTCCAGGAGAAATACAACCTTAATTTTCCCCTGGTTGTGGATGACAGGAAATCAATAACGGAGAGTTACAAAGCAAAGGGGATGTTCGGGGCCAAAAGAATCACTTACATAATTGACGGGGATGGAAAAATCGCATTTGTTTATCCAAAGGTGAAGCCAAACGGCCATGCAGTGGAAGTCCTTGAAAAAATAAAAGAATTAAAACTTGTTGAGTAAAATCAATGAAAAGGATCTATTGATCCTTCACAAATTTATATCCATAGTGAATAACACCACTGTGGCCATCTTCTGATATTTTCCTGAATACAGATCTTACCCTGGTTCCTATATCGATCTCCGATGGAGTTGTGTCAACGATCTGGCCGGTCAGCGTTGGCCCATCATCAAGCTTAATTATGGCCAGAATGTAAGGCCTCTGCCTGCTGAAAGCAGGAGGTGCATCATGGACAATTGTGAAGGATACAACAACACCGTTTCCGCTCATTTCCACATTATTCATTTTTCCAATAGAGTCGCGATGACATGTTGGGCATATATCCCTTGGTGGAAAATACACCTTTCCGCAGTTTCCACATTTCTCTCCCACCATGCGGTATCTATGGTCAGTTTCTCTCCACATTCTTGAAAGTTCTCCCATATCATTCACCTCCCACGATATGGACAATTGATGTTGATCCTGTTCCCGCAACGCTATGCAATAACGCATATTCTGGATCGGCGATCTGTCTCTTGCCAGCCTTT
Source organism: Thermoplasmata archaeon (assembly GCA_021827885.1). Next base: position 5,425 of record JAKAUD010000169.1, read on the forward strand.
CCCATCAACTGTAAATAGGCTTCCACGAATTGGCCTACACCAGTAGCGCCATAGGGGAATCCCTTTGCTTTCAGGCCGCCAGACGGGTTTATCGGAATTCTTCCATTCAGGCCAATTTCTGAGAGGACAATATCCCTGGCTTTTCCCCTTGGGGCGAAGCCCATATCCTCAAGGGCCATTATCCCATAAATGCTGAAAGAGTCGTGGACCTCGGCGAATGAGACATCATCCAGGGATATTCCGGCTCTGTCAAGTGCCTTCCTTGATGCGCTTACTGTTGATTTCATGGAATAAAGGGAGTCTCTGCTGTGAAGGGCAAAATATTCCTGGGATATTCCATTCCCTGCTATCTTCACCCCTTCCTTTCCCTCTTTCTTCATGTAGGACTCAGATGCAAGTATTATGCAGGAAGCGCCATCGCTCTGGGGAGCGCAATCCATGAGATTTAAGGGCTCTGCTACCGGGGTTGAATTCATTGCCTGATCCAGTGAGATGATATTTGAGAAGTGTGCTATCGGGTTCATCGACGCATTCTTGTGGTCATTGACAGAAATGGCAGCCAAAACATCCTTTCCAACTCCAAAATCCTTCATGTATTTTCTGGCAGATAATGCAGCCATGGCTGCCGGTGTTCCGCCAAAGAATGCCTCCCATTCCCTGTCAAGAATTGAGGAACTGATATCAATCATTTCCGTACCATAAAGTTCAGTCATCTTTTCGACACCACCAACCATCACAAGATCATATTCTCCTGATTTTATGGATAGGAATGCCTGATGAACTGCCGCTGCTCCTGAGGCGGTAGATGCTTCTATCCTCAAAGTCGGAACATCCTCATCTGCGATGCCTGCATAATCGGACATCAGTGCCCCTATATTTTCCTGTCCGCTGATCATTCCTGCAAGGCTGTTTCCCATGTATATCGCGTCAAGATCCTTCGTCCTGATGCCTGAACTCTCTATCGCATTCAGGCCAGCTTCAACCGATATCTCCCTGAGTGATCTATCCCACAATTCTCCATATTTTGATTCTCCGGTACCTAATATAAAAACGTCATTACTCAATCGCATCACCAAAAATTATTTTCTTTTTAAATTTAGCATATAAAGCATAATCCAGCCATGTCACATCTGCAAGCATTCTTTTTATTGTTGGCGCGGACTCCCTGTCCATCTTCATAATTTCATCAGTGACAGTCAGGTCGAAGGCATCAGATCCGGCTCCAGAGCCAAATGATACTGCAAGGATCCTGTCTCCTGGCTTTGCTATATCGAGAATGGCAGAGAGACCTGTCATCATTGAGCCTGAATACGTATTCCCTATGAAAGGAGTCAACAAGCCATCCTTGTATTGCTTTTCAGTGAAACCCAATATTTTCGCTGCCCTTGTCGGAAACTTTCCGTTTGGCTGGTGAAACACAGCAAAGTCATAATCCTGGGGTTTCATTCCAACGCTTTCCATCATCATCCTTGAGGCGGAAATAGTGTGCTTGAAATATGCAGGTTCTCCTGTAAACCTTTCCCCATGGGTTGGATATGGTTCTCCCTCCCTTCTCCAGAAGTCTGGGGTATCAGACGTTACTGAAAGTGTGTGGTTTATTTCTGCAATAACATTCTCATTTCCCAGAATCATGGCAGTTCCTCCTGCAGAAGCCGAATATTCGAGAACATCCCCTGGAGCTCCCTGGGAAGTATCTGAACCTATTGCCATTCCATACTTGATCATGCCTGAATCAACCATTGCCTTCACGTTCTGGATTCCTGCTGTTCCAGCTTTGCAGGCGAATTCATAATCTGCTGCAAACAAGGGAAAATTGGCACCTATTGCCGAACTGACAATTGTTGCCGTCGGTTTAACGGCATATGGGTGGCTTTCAGAACCAATATAAATCGCACCAATATCACTGGGGTTAATCTTTCCTCTCTTGATGGCATTCCTTGAGGCTTCTACTGAAATGGTAGCAACATCCTCATCAGGAGACGGAACGGATTTGCTCAGGATATAGATTCCATTTTTTATGTTTTCCGGGTCTTCTCCCCATACCCTCGCTATTTCGTCCGGCTTTATTCTGTAGCGGGGTATGTAAGAACCGTAACTCACAATACCAGATTTTTTCATAGTTTTTCCCAAGATACAAATAATATATAATAATTGCTGAAAGCATATTCGGCACTTGCCGAACACACATCGCTCGCCACTCGATATTAAGGCGACTATTGATCCAACTCGGAATGAGTTGAATTGTGTAATACATTATTATATTCATTCACGATATGATATCAACCAAGGTGAAAATATGGAGGAATTGTCTCCAAACGCAAAAAAAGTTTATGATGCCCTGAAGAGAGTTGGTGCAATATCAGAAGATAAGCTGAAGACTGCCGACGACATAATGAAAGCTGCTGGCGTCGGAAAAGCCATAGTTAGTGCAGCTCTGCAGGAATTAACAAACAAGGGCATGGTTAAGAGGATAGCGCGTCAGAAGAGTGCGGGCTATTTTACCCTGAAATAAAAAGAAATAAGTGTCTGAAACTACCAAAATTTAATTATGCCCTTCCTCATATTAAAGGCAAGAAATGGTTAGCATCATCGTTAATGTGGACAGAGATAATGACTTCGGAGAGAAGGCTGGCATACAAGGGCCAATCATTGGTTATACTGAATGTTATAATGCTGCAGTGAAGCTTATATCAGTGGATCCAGAAGATTCCGATGCCAACGCACTCTTTGGAGCCCTTAAACATTATGATGAATTACAGGCAAAGGGGGAAGATGTTGAGATCTGTACCATAACCGGGGATACAGACGTTGGCCCCAAATCAGATGAGATCATAGGAAGCCAACTGGATACGGTTCTCGGAGAAAAAAACTTCCGGAGTGCTATTTTAATTTCTGACGGCGCTGAGGACGATTATATAATGCCACTGATACTCTCCAGGATACCTGTCAGATATGTGAAGCACGTTATTGTACGGCACAACCAGAATATAGAATCACTTTACTATTATATCGTAAAGGCACTGAAGGATAAGAAACTGGTGAGTAAATTCATCATACCCGTAGGGCTTTTTCTGCTTACCTATGGAATGGTGGAACTAGTGGCCGCCATATACCTTACCGTAATCGGATCGGTTGGAGGGTTGAATCCATCCTATTACTCAGGCGCAATTGTTTCCGTGGTTATAGGAGCTTACTTCATCGAGAGGGGATTCGATCTCAGGACTGTTATTTCAGAATTATTCAATGATATCAAGAAATATTCAGAAGAGGCGCGGATTCTCTTTATTTCATATATCGTGTCTGTGGGAATAGTACTTGTCGGCGTAGCATCATCCTACGTTGCAATTTCGAGATCCCCCGGTGTGGCATTTGATAACATCCTCGAATATCTGGGATACTTTAGCTGGTGGGTATATGGAGCCATATTCTCAAGGGAAGCTCTCAGGGCACTGGACATGTACCTTGGTGAACAGGGGCAAATTCAGAGGATATGGTATGGCCTTACATTCACGCTTGCTGCTGAATTCATCGTATATGGACTTTTAAACTACATAAGGTATGTTCTGACTTACGTGACAATCACGGTTGCATTTAATGGGGTAGTGTTCATGATAATGGGTATCGCAGTAGCCATTATCAGCGCACTCGTTCACAGGCATTTCACAAGAAGTACAAGGACGACGGACATTTTAAGGGGACAATGATAGGAGGAGAAACGCATTGGCAGAAGAGATATGATGAGATATGCGATATTCTTCATATCAGTAAAAAGGATGATTTAGAATCTGCAGATCACATGGCAGCGTTCAAAAATTATTGCGAAGCTCTGATGACTCTCGCAAAGTCAAACTCAAACAGGAGGTTTTTCATAATAGGGAATGGCCCTCCAAAAACAGATATTTCTGGAATTTATGGAAAAGGGGCCATTGTTGTGGCAGACTCAGCAATCTGGAAAATTGAAAAGCCATATGTTCCTGAAATAATTGTGACGGATCTTGACGGCGATGTGGACAGGATATTAGAATTGTCAGAACAAGGCTCAATTGTATTCATCCATTCCCACGGAGATAACATCAAGGAATTGGACAGATTTTGCCCTTTATTCAATGGCAGGTTTATTCCCACTACGCAGGTTCCGGGATATAGAGGGATATACAATTTTGGCGGTTTCACGGACGGAGACCGGGCTGCATATATCGCGGATTTTCTTGGGGCTTCATCTATAGAGCTGGTAGATTTTGATTTCTCAATTCAGCACGGTAAGGTATGGAATGAAAGAAAGGATGCAAAGTTAAAGATAGCCAGGGATCTGTTAAAAGATCTGGAGAGGTTCAGAGGAGATAAAATATCGGGGCTATGAACATTTGACGATCTTCCCATCCTCGTATTTGCATGGAAAATCAGCAAGATCATGTGTGAGGCTAACCGATATATCCCTTCTTCCCCCAATGATAATTAACCTTTTTGTTCCTCTCCCTCTACTGACTCTTGAAATTACCTTCTCCACATCTACCTGTTCCCCAAGGAGGGCTGATCTAAGAGCCTCCCCAAAACGAATGTCTTCATCAGCTGAGCCATCCGGCCTCCCTGATAACACAATCTGTACTTCATCGCATGCTTTCAGAGCATCTATGGTTGCAGTTAGATTTACAAATGATGCTATGAAAATTTCTCCGCTATCCTGTATTCTTCTGAGAACCCTTGTTCCATTTGTGGAGGTTATAATCGCCGTTCTCCCATGAAAATCATACGCAGCAACGTCAAAAGGCGAGTTGTTCAGATCGAATCCGGGTATCTTGAACCCGTATCTTTCGCCAATGGTTACAGAATTCCTTATGCTGGAGGCAACTGATCTTGCCTCTGCCACTGTCAGTGTAGGGACGACACATTTAGCTCCGGCCTTCAGTGCAAGAGGTATTGTCGTTGTTGACCTATAAACATCAACCAGCACTTTGGTGCAATTTGGAAAACTCCTGGCTCTTCGCCCTTCAACAACACTTACCTTCATGAATATTTCCATGGTATATTTTCAGGAAAGTATTAAAATAAATCCAGCATCACCAGCAAGGTAAAGATCATGGCACAGGAAGTAAAGACAATGGTAGAAGGGGGAAAAGCTACAAGCGGCCCTCCACTTGGACCGGCTCTGGGTCCACTCGGGTTGAATATGGCGCAGATTATAAAGGAAATCAATGAAAAAACGAAGGATTTCCAGGGAATGCAGGTACCCATAACGGTAACTGTTACGGACGCCGCCAAGAAGGCATATGAAATAAAGGTAGGAATACCTCCCACATCGGCACTTCTAAAGAAGGAGCTTGGGATAGAAAAAGGCTCCGGCAAAAGAAAGGAGACCGTTGTAGCAAACGCCAACCTGGAAGTTATAACCAAGGTGGCAAGGTCAAAGATGGACTCGATGATGTCTAATGATCTGAAAGGGGCGGTTCTTGAAGTGCTGGGAACATGTTTCAGCCTTGGAATCAACGTAGAAGGAAAGACCGCTAAGGAGATTCAGGACGATATTCTTAACGGAAAAATAGAGATATCATAGAAATCCAAAAAGGTTTTTAATATATTGCCAATGCAGTTGGTACCAATCAAGGCATGAATACTAGGAAGAGCATATAAAAAAAACTCATTCTATGAGGCACGCCCGCTAATACTGCAGTCAATGCAGGAGGGATATAATGGCAGGAAAGTTGGAAGATATAATAAAGGAAGCAAAAGCAAACGGAAAAGAGAGAAAATTTCTGGAAAGTTTGGAGTTGGCCATAAATCTTAAGGATATTGATCTATCAAATCCTAAAAACAGGATTAATGATGAAGTTGTTTTGCCAAAAGGCAGGGGCAAAGAATACAAAGTGGCCATCTTTGCAAGCGAGGAAATGAGGCAGAAGGTCAAGGGAGCTATAGACATTTCATATGGTCCTGAGGATCTGTCTAAGTTTGCTGATGATAAGAAGGAATTCAAGAGAATTGTGAACCAGGTTGAATATTTCATTGCAGAATCGAATCTAATGGCGTCAATAGGTAAGTCATTGGGTCAGGTACTCGGTCCAAGGGGAAAAATACCAAGACCTGTTCCTCCCGGACAGGATCCAACTTCAATGATAAGCGTCCTGAAGAGAACTGTAAGGGTCAGGACCAGGGATAAAAAGACATTCCATGTTCCCGTGGGAACAAGATCAATGCCAGAGGAGGACGTTGGTGCAAACATAAGGGAAGTTATAAAAAGAATCACCGGCAGGCTGGAAAAAGGAAGTTCTAACATAGAATCAATATACCTGAAAACCACAATGGGAAAAGCAGTTAAGATAGAACCGGGTGATGTGAATTGACCGAGCCGGCAAAATGGAAAGTGGAACTTGTTGATCAAGTTAAAACGGAAATTGAAAAAAGCCCGGTTACTGCTATAGTCAGCATTAAGGGTATCAGGAACAAACAGCTTCAGCAGATAAGGAGATCACTGAAAGGGAAAGCAAAACTGAGGGTTATGAGGGGAACACTAGTTGAAAAAACCCTTGATAAGATAAACAAGGAACATATAAAGGGACTCAAGGAGTATTTATCCGGGCAAATCGCCTTAATTACAACCGAACTAACGCCTCAAAAGCTTTACGGCTCACTCGAGAGCTCCAAGCAAAAGGCAGCTGCGAGAGGAGGAGAAATTGCGTCAGAGGACATTGTAATTGATGCCAAGGAAACTTCATTTCCTCCTGGGCCAATGATCAGTGAATTCCAGAAGGTTGGACTCCAGACAGCCATAGAGAAAGGAAAAATTGTCATCAAGAAAGAAGTAGTTTTTGTTAAAAAAGGGGAAAAAATATCCAGGGAAAAAGCGAAAATTCTGGAAAAATTAGAAATTCACCCAATTACGGTAGGACTTGACGTTATCTCAGCGTATTATGATGGATTGATATTTGGAACGGATACATTGTCCATAACCCCTGAATTCGTTGCTTCTGAAATTGCTATGGCATTTGCTAAGGCGAAGGCACTGGCAGGATCGGCAATGTTTATTACTAAGGAAATTGTTCCAGACCTTGTAATAAAAGGAAGGATTCAGGCTGAGGGCTTGGCAGTAGCTACGAAATTCCTCAGTGAAAAGGAGATGGAATCGCTGATAATCAATTCAGTTCCATCCAATCAGGGAAATGAAAGCGAGGATAAGGGAAAAACAAACAAAGAAGTAAAAGAGGAAAAGGAAGAAGAAAAGGAAGCAGAAGATGCGACTGAAGGATTTGGAGCATTATTTGGGTAAAGGAGGAAAAAGAAATGGAATATGTATATGGAGCCTTGCTGATTCATTCAGCAGGTAAGGAAATAGACGAAGGAAATCTGAGAAAAGTGATGGAAGAAGCAGGAATCAAGGCAGATGATGCAAGACTGAAAGCACTGGTATCAAGCCTCAAGGAAGTTAATATAGAGGATGTTATCAAGAACGCATCAGTTCAGCAGGTAGCTGCTGCTCCGGCTGCAGGACATCACGAAGAAAAGGCGAAAGAGAAAAAAGAAGAGGCGAAAGACGAAAAACCAGAAGTTTCCGAAGAGGATGCAATGGCTGGCCTCAGTTCGCTGTTCGGATGAAGATATAAATGGGACTCAGAGAATTTGTGGCAGGTGTTCTGAAATACTTATTGCCTGTCTTAATTCTAATAATCTCTATATTTATCTATCCAAACTTTTTATGGTTAATCATTGGATTGGTTTGGGTTATGATTGATCTCTTCATCATCATAATGACGATGAAAGGCGATAATACCAAGAGCACAACTCAATAATTTTTTTTTTGCATTACATACTTATTGGAATTTAAGACTTAATCACGCATCTTTATCATCCTAAACTCAGAGCTCAATTAGGGAACAATTGAATTATTTTTCAGTGAATATCGTAAGAGTTCAGTGTTCTGAAGTTCATCGGAATCAGTAATAGAGACCGAAAGATCCTTATATAATGAATTCATTATAATATTATAATGAATAAAACTCCAGCCAGATGCCCTGATGATCAGAAGGTCATTGATGATCTTTCCAGAAAGATAGAAGAGCAGGAAAAGATCAATGAAGGGCTGAGAAAAGATCTGGACAAGCTGAAAAAGGAATTTAATGAATACAAGATAAGACACCCTGAGAATGTCGGCATCAAGAATGGCAAGCCATACTATTACAAACCTGAAACAGCTGCAGCTGATCAGAATCCCGCTGAACCACAATCCGAGTCAAGACCGGAAAAGAAGAAACCTGGTGCCAGGATTGGACATAGGGGATACCACCGATCCATACCGGATCATGTGGATGAGGAGAGGGATGTGACAATAACACAGTGCCCTCACTGCTGGTCCAATCTCAGCGAATGGACCACTACCAGGACAAGGACAATAGAGGACATACCAGAAATAAAGCCGACGGTGATAAGATACACGATTGAACGCCGTTACTGCTCCAGATGCAGGAAGATGGTTGAACCTGAGATCAAGGAAGCACTTCCAAAGGCGACACTTTCCCTGAGAACTATGCTTGTCATTGCCTACATGAAGACCGTGGAAAGATTGCCGGCTGCAAGGGTATCAGAGATGATGAGGGATCTCTTCAGCCTCCATGTTACAAAAGGTGAGGTGATGAACATTGTCCACCAGATTTCAAGGCATCTTGGGCCTGAATACAGGAGACTCGTACGGAGAATAAGAAAGGCAAAGGCAAGATACATGGACGAAACCACCTGGCGCATTGACGGCAGGAACACATATATGTGGGTATTCGTCACAGAGGCAGAATCCCTCTACGTGACAGGATCAAGATCACATGAGGTTCCGCTGAAGACTCTGGGTAAACACAGAGGGGTTGACATGCACGACGGCTTCTCCGCCTATATCACGCTGGCAAAGAAGACAAAGAATCCTCAGGCATGGTGCAAAGCCCATGTGATGAACGATGCAAAGGAACTTATAAAGTACAATGAATCGGAGGGAAAATACATCCTTTCCACACTGAAGAGAGCGTATGAAATGGCAGACAAGCTCCTGGACAAACCTGAGGAATCTATAACCGAATCTGACATGCAGTCACTCTACGAGGAGTTCCTCAAGATCGATATACCATACGAATCAAAGAAATGTGCCGGATTTGTCAGGACACAGCTCAGGCGGAAAAGAGACGACATATTCAGGTACGTCCTGGACAGATCAGTAGAATCCACAAATAACAGGGCAGAAAGGGCGATAAGACCGATCGTGACATACCGGAAAGTGTCAGGTGGATCCAGATCAGACAGGGGTGCAAAAGACTTCTGCAGAGTCTATACTGTACTCGAATCGAGGAGAAAGAAGGGAAAACTTCAATTCAGGGCTAATCCGGGATGACTTCATATGGCTGAACTCTTACGCGCATCAAAAAAATTTATATAGTATAATTTTGTTATTGCTCAAGACTCTATAAAGGAGGAAAAAAATGACAGACGAAAATGAAGGAAAAAATGGTCATCAGGATGATTTATTGCCTCCATCTGGTTCTCAGGGTTCTGGGAACGCTAAATGGATAGCAATTATAATCGTTTTGATAGTAGTAATAGCAGGACTAGCAGTAGCTTATGCCATCAAGCCAACCGCCGTAAGCACTAGTGGAGTGGCTTCCCCGACAGCAACTGTAAATCAATTATCGGGATCGACATTCAATTTTGCGATTAAGGGGAGCAATATGCAATCCGTATATGCAAATTTTGGTGACTTGGCTCCTGGAGTTGTAAACTTTACAGCAAGTCCTAATCAAACTATATTAAGCCACACTTATGCTGATAGTGGATCTTACTTGGTATACCTCAGCGGAACCACAACTAGTGGAGCATCGTTGGGAAACAATCTGATACCTATTGGTGCATCGGTGGTGGAGCCTATATCGGCAAGCCAGTCAAACGGTTTGATAAACATTGTAGACAAATATAGTTCATCGCAATCAACAACGCCTCAGGTATTCACAGGATCAAACGCTAATGTAGCATTATTCTTTGGTTACTATACAGAGCCAGCAAACACATCATACTCTGTTTTTGCGCAGTCATATTCAGTTTATAATCAGGGCGTAAAGGTTGTTAACTCCACATCTCTTAATTACGTATTTAATGCCTCATTATGCTCGTATGCTATATCAAACGCTAACGCAACAGTTAACCTAACTAACATGCCACAAGGCTACTACACTGTACAGCTCATTACTTCCACTGGAATGGTTAATTCTACGACTGGTAAGGTATCTAACGCCACATCAACAACTGCATACTTTGATTTCGCGATTTATGCATCAGGCAACTATAAAATAGCAACCGCAGTCAGTGCATCAGGTACATTCACAAACGCAGAACTAGAAACTGGAGGTTTCAGAACCCTAGATCCAGCGCTTGCTTATGATACAGTTAGTGATGAGATATTGTCAAACACCTATCAGACATTGACAACATATCAGGGAAGCAATTCGTCCGCATATGCCCCCTATCTTGCAGCTACTTTACCCAATCTTACCAACGGAGGTGTTAACACCAACTATCATAACTATACGCAAACCGTGAATTCAGCTGTAGCAGGATACTCTGCACCCTCCTATGCAGTTAATATAACTCCGGGGGAGAACTACACATTCCATATCAATCCAAAGGCAGAATTCCAAAATGGAACGGCCGTAACAGCTTGGGATGTAATGTATTCTCTAACTAGAGATCTATTATTTACTGCAAATGCATTTAACCCGGGATGGATCATTGCTCAATATATGCTTCCAGGTAACTATTATGCAAGTAACACTTTCTGGAACATAACACAGAACATGACTGTAGACAATGCAACGAATTCGATAACAATACACTTCCAGCACCCAATGCCTGAAGCCTTGGTTTACCAGATATTCTTTGCATCCGGAACCTATATAACAAGTGCAACATGGTTACAGCAACAGGGATCAGGAATAACATGGACAGCAGCAGGATTTCATCAGTATATAAAACAGGGATACCCACAAAACTACAATACAAAGGTTGAGTTCAATGTTGACGCAAATGGACCATACGAGTTATTCAGTGTATCACAAAACTCTCAGGTAGTATTGAAAGTGAATCCGCATTTCTCATCTCCCAATAAATGGGTTCCTGCACCGACAATAAAGTTTGTTGATATAAAATATATAGCAGAGCCTTCAACAACATACCTTCTTCTTTCAAGCGGTCAGGCACAAGCGGCAGGAATACCAACATCAAGCTGGAATGAAGTACAGAGTTTAGAGAAGTCAAACACGGTATACGCCCTTGGCAGTTCGTCTCTCAATATAAACTGGTATAACTTTAACACTAACGTGAATGTTACTTTAACTCAGCAAACCGTTGCGAATGCAAACATGCCAAGAAATCTATTCGCAAGTCTCCATGCAAGGAGAGCATTTTCATATGCGTATAACGAGACAAACTATCTAAATAATGATGTAGGAAATGCAAAATTCAATACAACATTTGCTTCGGCATTTGCAGGAATGCTACCTCAGGGTATGCTAGGTTACCAGTCTATTCCACAGCTAAATAACTTGACGCAAGGAGTTCCGTACTTTAACCTAGCAATTGCAAAAGCAGACTGGAATTATGTGATGGTTCACGATGGTGCAAAGCTAGGATTATCTATGTCTAATGGGAACGTAATGTATAATGGTAAAACGCTTGTGATACCAATATATATTTACTCGGCAGATCCAGTTGATCTGGGTGGCGCAACAACATGGGGAGCTGATTTGAAGCAGGTTATACCTGGCGCATCGTTCCCGGTAGAACCTACGGCTTTCCCAACATTGATAGGTAATGGAGTCTATGGAGATAACCCAATGCCAATCTGGGAACTCGGCTGGGCACCTGACTATCCGTTCCCAACAGATTATTTGGGCCCAATGGGTTTACCAGTTAGCACTGCAACATATCCGGGACCTAACGATATGACCGTAGGATACTTCGAGAACAACACAACAAATCAGTTGCACGGAACAACAACCGCAATAAGCCAAGCAAATAACCTGACTAAAATGAAGGCATGGTACTATGCTGGTGCAGTCGCAACATCCACAACAGTAGCACTGGAGTATTTCCATAAGATGAATGAAATGTTAGTAAACATGACATTCTACTATGACCTATTGCAAGCACACGAATTTGTTGTCCTCTCATCCAAGATAAATGAGCAACAGGCCAGTGTGTACCAGCTAAATACAATGTGGGTTGGAGTGTACTTAATGTATTACGATTTGACATACAACCCATCATAAAAATTTTAAACTACCAAATTTTTTTTAACTTTTTTTAATTTATTTATTTTTCACTGTTTATTACAATTCCTTGGCATTCTTTGTTCTGTACAATACCCAACAGACTCGCGGACTCATTATTTTACGTTAGAACTTGACTTTCGAGAGGGGGTCAATGGGCAATCTCATGCAGAATCGCTTTCACACGGATTGAAATGTTAATTATTAAAAAATTAAGTTGGTACGGAATTTAATACTTTTCCGGGATATGGTATCTTCATCTTATCAAGTATATTCCTTGCGTTTTCCGATTCCGATCTTAGGGTTATTATGCCGTCTGCTGTTCTGACAGGTATTGCCTTCAGTTCTGATAGCATATCAGATATCACGGATACTGTCATCTCATCATTCATGGATTTCTCGAACAGTCTTGCAATGAGAAGGGAAAGAACACATACAAAAACATGAGCCTCAATCCTCTCTTCCTTCCTGTGGTTTACCGGCCTGATATCTATAAGTGACTTGATTGTCCGGAATGATCTTTCGATCTTCCACAGATCCTTGTATCCCTTAACAATATCTGCAATTGGAAGTTCGGTATCGGTAACAATCATGAAACGACCTGCTAGTTTCTTCTTCTCCTCAATTCTTTTCGTGTTCAACTCAGTTCCGGATGATTTCGTATATGACTTGAGGCTTCCAAGCGCCTTGATGAGATCCTTTCCCTTCTTCCCGGATTTCATGATCTCCTTGACGATTGATACTTTCTCTTCTATATCGGCAATATCTTCCTTCTCCCTTTCC